>NZ_JAGYFZ010000014.1:0-86187 GCF_019946675.1 Pseudomonas sp. BF-B-15 | reverse complement strand
CCCCTCGAGAGGCCGAGCGCAGGTTCTGCGCAGTGGGCAACCCGGCATGGATGCCGGGTTAGCCGCCCCCGGCCATGGATGGCCGATGGCGGCGGGCCCACGGAGCAGGACCGGAGCGAGGGCATGGCGAGCATTAGCGAGCCACCGAACGAAAGGGGCAAAAGCGCTTTGGTTACTTTCGCGCTTTTCGAAAGTGACTCGCTGTAAAAGCGAAACCAATAGCCGCCGTTACCCCAAAAATGGATATGTACTCCAAACAAAAAAACAACAGCATCAACCCCAACCATCACGGTTTATCCGACAAATCCTGAAATAACCCCCTACCCTGCTTGCGCGGCCACCTCCTGCTCTCTAACGTAGCGCCTTTACTGACGCTACCCCCCCGCAGGAGCTTTGCCATGGCCTCGCCAGCCCTCACACATTTTCTTCCCCGGTTCGGCGTTGCCGCAGCAGTGGCCGGTGTTTTGAGCCTGTCCGGTTGTCAGACCTGGAACGCCCAAGACACGCTCCCGCCCACCACCGGCGTGCAGCCGCTCAAAGGTCTGGCGCAAAACGTTTCGGTGCGTCGCAACGCCATGGGCGTGCCGTTGATCGAAAGCAGCAGCTTCCACGACGCGCTGTTCACCCTCGGTTATGTACACGCGAGCGACCGCATCACGCAGATGGTCACCCTGCGCCTGCTGGCCGAAGGCCGGTTGTCGGAGATGTCCGGTTCGGACCTGCTGGACGCCGACCGCTACATGCGCGCCGTCAACCTGAAGAAAAGCGCCGGCGAGTTGTACAAGGCCTCTTCGCCGCGCCTCAAACGCTTCTTCGAAGTCTATGCGCGCGGGGTCAACGCCTACCTGTTCCGCTACCGCGACAAGCTGCCGGCCGATCTCACCGCCACCGGCTACAAGCCCGAATACTGGAAACCGGAAGATTCGGCGCTGATTTTCTGCCTGCTGAATTTCAGCCAATCGGCGAACCTGCCTGAAGAAATTTCCTCGTTGGTGCTGGCCCAATCGGTCACCACCGACAAACTCCCGTGGCTGACACCGTCCGCCCCCGACGAAAAACTGCCGGTGGCCGAAGCCGAAAAACTTCAGGGCCTCAAGCTCAACGGGGCGATTCCAGGCCTCGCCGAAATCAGCAAAGCCACCGGCCAACTGTCCGATCTGAATCTGCTGGGCGCCACATCATCGAACAACTGGGCGATTGCCCCGCAACGCAGCCGCAGCGGCAAAAGCCTGCTGGCCAGCGACAGCCATGGGCCGCTGGGCGTGCCGTCGCTGTTCAGTTACGTGCAGATTCGTGCGCCGAAATACCAGGCGTCCGGCGTGACCATCGCCGGTTTGCCGATGGTGCTGGGCGGTTTCAACGGCAAAGTGGCGTGGAGCATGACCTCGGTCATGGGCGACAACCAGGACCTGTTCCTGGAAAAAATCCAACGCCAGGGCAACGGTCTTTCCTACGAAGTCGGCGGCAAATGGCAGCCGGTTATCGTTCGCAACGAAACCTATTTCGTCAAAGGCCAGCGGCCGATTCGCGAAGCGGTGTACGAAACGCGCCACGGGCCGCTGCTCAACAGCGCCAAAGGCACGGCACTGGGCAACGGTTTGGGCCTGGCGTTGCAGACACCGAACTTCACCGATGACAAATCCCTGGACGCGTTTTTCGACCTGTCTCGCGCACAAACCGTGGAGAAAGCCTCGGACGCCAGCCGTGAAATCCGTGCGATCACGCTGAACCTGGTCTTTGCCGACGCCAGCAATATTGGCTGGCAAGTCACCGGTCGTTACCCGAACCGCCGCGAAGGCGAAGGCCTGCTGCCATCGCCCGGCTGGGAAGGTCGTTATGACTGGGACGGTTACGCCGACGCGATGCTGCACCCGTACGATCAAGACCCGGCGCAAGGCTGGCTCGGCACCGCCAACCAGCGGGTCATTCCCCATGGTTACGGCATGCAGTTGTCCAATTCGTGGTCGGCACCGGAGCGTGGCGAACGCATGGCTGAACTGGCCGGCGTGGGCAAACACGACACGCGCAGTGTGATCGCCATGCAATACGATCAGACCACCACGTTCGCCGCCAAACTGAAAAAGATGTTTGCAGCGCCGGGCATGGCCCAGCCGCTCAAGCAGGCCATTGAAGCCCTGCCGGTAGCCGATCGCGGCAAGGCGAACGAAGCGTTTACCCGCCTGATGGCGTTCGACGGCAAACTCGCCGCGACCTCCGCCGATGCAGCGATTTACGAGCTGTTCCTACAGGAAAGCGCCAAGCAAACCTTCCTCGACGAACTGGGCCCGGAAAGCAGTCCGGCGTGGAAAGCCTTTATCGCCAACGGCAAGTTGTCCTACGCGGCGCAGGCCGATCATCTGTTGGGGCGTGAAGACAGCCCTTTCTGGGATGACGCACGCACGCCGCAGAAAGAAGACAAACCGGCGATTCTCGCCCGCAGCCTCGCGGCGGCCATCACCGCAGGCGACAGTCAGTTGGGCGGCGATCACAAAGCCTGGCAGTGGGGCAAACTGCACCGCTATGAATGGAAAAACGCCAGTGGCCAGACCGTGCGCGGTCCGCTCGCGGCCGGCGGCGATCAAACCACGTTGAACACGGCGGCGTTCGCCTGGGGCCAGGACTTCAACACCACGCTGGCACCGGCCATGCGCTTCATCGTCGATTTCGGCCAGGCCGAACCGTTGATGGGCCAGAACGGTACCGGCCAGTCGGGTAACCCGGCCAGCCCGAATTACCTCGACAGCGTTGATCCGTGGTTGAAGGGGCAATACGTGAGTCTGCCGATGCAGCCGCAGAACTTCGACAAGGTCTACGGGACCAAGCGGTTGACGCTGACACCCGGCAAGTAAC
Source organism: Pseudomonas sp. BF-B-15 (assembly GCF_019946675.1). NCBI lineage: Bacteria > Pseudomonadati > Pseudomonadota > Gammaproteobacteria > Pseudomonadales > Pseudomonadaceae > Pseudomonas > Pseudomonas sp. BF-B-15. The sequence goes on along the minus strand of NZ_JAGYFZ010000014.1, from coordinate 83,337 downwards.
CCCATCCCCCTGTAGGAGCCGGCTTGCTGGCGATAGCGTCTGTTCAGTCAATAAACATGTCGACTGACACGCCGCCATCGCCAGCAAGCCGGCTCCTACAGGGACGTTATTTTCTGTGAAATATCGATAGAACTTCTGACCTCGCCCAAACCTCATAGCTAACAAGTCCCTCCATTTTGGTAACAACATGGATCTTGTTATCGCGCGCCCAGAAGGTTTGTACTGCCCCGCCGGGGATTTCTATATCGACCCGTGGCGGCCAGTCGAACGTTCGGTCATCACCCACGCCCACGGCGATCATGCCCGAGGCGGCAACCAGCATTATCTGGCAGCCACGCCCGGCGAAGGCATCCTGCGCGCGCGACTGGGCCAGGACATCAATCTGCAAACCCTGGCCTATGGCGAGCGGTTGCTGCATCACGGCGTCACCCTGAGCTTCCACCCTGCCGGCCATGTGCTCGGTTCGGCGCAGGTGCGCCTGGAATATGGTGGCGAAGTCTGGGTCGCCTCCGGGGATTACAAAATCGAACCCGACGGCACCTGTGCGCCGTTCGAACCGGTGCGCTGCCACACCTTCATCACCGAATCGACCTTTGGCCTGCCGATCTATCGCTGGCCGCCTCAGGCGCAGGTGTTTGCCGAAATCAATCAGTGGTGGCAAGCCAATGCCGCCGAAGACAAGACCAGCGTGCTGTTCTGCTATGCCTTCGGCAAGGCGCAGCGGATTCTCCACGGTATCGACGCGCGCCTCGGCCCCATTCTGGTGCACGGCGCCGTCGAACCGCTCAACCGGGTGTATCGAGAAAGCGGCGTTTACCTGCCACCAACGATCCACGCTGGCGAGGTGAAAAAGAGCGACCCGATGATGCGCAAGGCGCTGGTCCTGGCCCCGCCCTCGGCGGGCGGCAGCAGCTGGATGCGGCGCTTCGGCGATTACAGCGATGGCTTCGCCAGTGGCTGGATGCGCTTGCGTGGCACGCGTCGGCGACGGGGAGTGGACCGGGGTTTTGTACTGTCGGACCACGCCGACTGGCCAGGCCTGCTCTGGGCAATCGAACAGACCGGTGCTGAACGCGTGATGGTCACCCACGGTTCGGTCGCGGTCCTGGTGCGCCATTTGCGCGAACAAGGTCTCGACGCCCAGGAATTCACCACCGAGTACGGCGACGACGAGGAAGACATCACCGACACCGAACCGCAAAGCGCCGAGGTGCTGCCGTGAAGGCCTTTGCCCGGTTGTACGCCGAGCTCGACGCGACAACGTCCAGCAACGCCAAACTGGCAGCGATGCAACATTACTTCGCTCAGGCCGCCCCGGAAGACGCCGCATGGGCGGTGTACTTTTTGTCCGGCGGGCGACCTCGGCAACTGGTGCCGGTGCGCATCCTGCGTGAACTCGCCGAGGCGTATTCCGGCCTGTCGCCGTGGTTGTTCGAAGAGAGTTATCAGGCGGTGGGCGATCTGGCGGAAACCATCTCGCTGGTGCTGCCCGAAGCGCCCCACAGTTCCACCGACGGGCTGGCGGTGTGGATCGAAGACAAACTGCTGCCCTTGCGCGGCGAATCTCCCGACGTGCTCGCCCAGCGATTGCCCGAACTCTGGTCGCAACTGGACCGCCCCGGCCTGATGCTCTGCATCAAACTGATCACAGGCAGTTTCCGCGTCGGCGTCTCCAAGTTGCTGGTGACCCGCGCCCTGGCAGCGATGGCGCGGCTCGACAGCAAACGCGTGGCCCAGCGACTGGTGGGTTACACCGACCTCTCCAGCCGTCCCAGCGCAGCGAGTTACCTGAAACTGATCGCCGCCGAGTCGGCCGATGAACACTCACAACGGGGCGGCCAGCCGTATCCGTTTTTTCTCGCCCACGCGTTGTCGCAACCGGTGGAGCAATTCGAAACCCTGCTCGGCCCCGCCAGCAACTGGCAGGTGGAATGGAAGTGGGACGGCATCCGCGCCCAAGTGGTCAAGCGCGATGGACGACTGTGGATCTGGTCGCGCGGCGAAGAATTGGTCACCGAGCGTTTTCCCGAATTTGACAGCCTGGTTCACGGCCTGCCGGACGGTACGGTGATCGACGGCGAGATCGTTGCGTGGAAAACCGCACCACCGAGCACCGAAGATGCCTTCGATCCACTGGCGCCGAACCCACCGTCGGTGCAACCGTTCTCCCTGCTGCAACAGCGGATCGGCCGCAAGACCCTGGGCAAGAAAATCCTCGATGAAGTGCCGGTGGTTGTACTGGCCTTCGACTTGCTGGAATGGCAAGGCGCAGACTGGCGCAACCAGCCTCAAACCCGGCGGCGCACCCAACTGGAACAGGTCATCACCCAGTGCAACAACCCGGTGTTACTGCCCTCCCCGGTGTTGACCGGCAAAGACTGGCCCGACCTCGCCCGCCAACGCGAAGCCTCCCGCAGCCTCGGCGTCGAAGGCATGATGCTCAAGGCCCGGGATGCGCTGTATGGCGTCGGCCGGACCAAGGACATGGGCGTCTGGTGGAAGTGGAAAGTCGACCCGTTCAGCATCGACGCCGTGTTGATTTACGCGCAACGCGGCCACGGTCGCCGAGCCAGTCTGTACAGCGATTACACGTTCGCGGTGTGGGACAGCCCGCCCGGCGCCAGCGAGCGCACGCTGGTGCCATTCGCCAAGGCGTATTCAGGGCTCACCGACGAGGAAATGCGCCAGGTCGACAGCATCGTGCGCAAGACTACGGTGGAGACATTCGGCCCGGTGAGCAGTGTAAAACCGAGCCTGGTGTTTGAATTGGGGTTTGAGGGGATCGCCTTGTCCAAGCGCCACAAGAGCGGGATTGCGGTGCGGTTTCCGCGGATGCTGCGGTGGCGCAAAGACAAGAGCGTTGACGAGGCTGACAATCTCGCCACCCTGCAGAATCTTTTGGGTTAACCAATCCCCTGTAGGAGCCGGCTTGCTGGCGATGAACGATAACTCGGTCATTCTGAATCACCGCGTCGATCCGATCGCCAGCAAGCCGGCTCCTACGAAAAGCTTGATCACGTGTTCAATGACGGTGCAGCTATTTCCCGGCGCCCGTTTTCGTGCATAAATCCCGTCCAGCCATTTCTTGAATCACCTTTTAAAACGCTTGTTCGGGACTCTGGTTCGGAAATTGCTACTTTCTATAGGTCTTACGCTTTCCAGTAACAATAATTCTGCGCCACAAGCGCTCATATTGGTTCTTAGGGATTGAATAATGAAAAAAGCATTGCTGACCCTTTCTGCACTGGCGTTGTGCATGGCTGCCGGCTCCGCGCTGGCCAAGGAATACAAAGAACTGCGTTTTGGCGTTGACCCTTCCTATGCTCCGTTCGAGTCGAAAGCGGCCGACGGTAGCCTGGTGGGCTTTGATATCGATCTGGGCAATGCCATCTGTGCCGAGCTGAAGGTCAAGTGCAAATGGGTCGAAAGCGATTTCGACGGCATGATTCCGGGCCTGAAGGCCAACAAATTCGACGGTGTGATCTCTTCGATGACCGTCACCCCGGCCCGCGAAAAAGTCATCGACTTCTCCAGCGAGCTGTTCTCCGGCCCAACCGCTTATGTGTTCAAGAAAGGTTCCGGCCTGACCGAAGACGTCGCGTCCCTGAAAGGCAAGACCGTAGGCTACGAGCAAGGCACCATCCAGGAAGCCTATGCCAAGGCCGTGCTGGACAAGGCTGGCGTGAAAACCCAGGCCTATCAGAACCAGGATCAGGTGTATTCGGACCTGATGTCCGGTCGCCTCGATGCCGCGATCCAGGACATGTTGCAAGCCGAACTGGGCTTTTTGAAGTCGCCAAAGGGCGAAGGCTACGAAGTCAGCAAGCCGGTTGACAGCGAATTGCTGCCAGCCAAAACAGCTATCGGTATCTCTAAAGGTAACAAAGACCTCAAGGCACTTTTGGATAAAGGTATCAAAGCGTTACACGATGATGGCACCTACGCCACCATTCAGAAGAAACACTTTGGCGATCTGAATCTGTACAGCGGCAAATAATGCCCGGCGCCCATCTCGCGATGGGCGCTTTTTTCATCCGATCAGGTTGCTGATTTATGTTCGAAAACCTATTACAAAATCTGGGGCTCTCAGCCTTCAGCCTCAAGGGCTTCGGTCCGTTGCTGATGGAAGGCACCTGGATGACCATCAAATTATCGGCGTTGTCGCTGCTGGTGGCCGTGTTGCTCGGCCTGCTCGGCGCCAGTGCCAAACTGTCAAAAGTCAAACTCGTGCGCGTCCCGGCACAGGTCTACACCACGCTGATTCGCGGCGTGCCGGACCTGGTGCTGATGCTGCTGATTTTCTACAGCCTGCAAACCTGGTTGACGTCGTTCACCGATTTCATGGAATGGGAATACATCGAGATCAACCCGTTCAGCGCCGGGGTCATCACCCTGGGCTTCATTTATGGCGCGTACTTCACCGAAACCTTTCGTGGCGCGATTCTCGCGGTGCCCCGGGGCCAGGTCGAAGCGGCCACCGCCTATGGCCTCAAACGTGGCCAGCGGTTCTGGATCGTGGTGTTCCCGCAAATGATGCGTTTCGCCCTGCCGGGTATCGGTAACAACTGGATGGTGATGCTCAAGGCCACCGCGCTGGTGTCGATCATCGGCCTTGCCGACCTGGTCAAGGCTGCCCAGGACGCCGGCAAAAGCAGTTATCAACTGTTCTACTTCCTGGTGCTGGCTGCGCTGATTTACCTGCTGATCACCAGCGCCTCCAACGTCATCCTGCGCTGGCTTGAACGCCGCTACGCCGCTGGCTCCCGGGAGGCCGTACGATGATCGAACTCCTGCAGGAATACTGGAAACCCTTCCTTTACACCGACGGCTACAACATCACCGGCCTGGCCATGACCCTGTGGCTGCTCAGTGCGTCGATCTTCATCGGTTTCCTGGTGTCGATCCCGCTGTCCATCGCCCGGGTGTCGCCGCACTTCTATATTCGCTGGCCGGTGCAGTTCTACACCTACCTGTTTCGCGGGACGCCGCTGTATATCCAGCTGCTGATTTGCTACACCGGCATCTACAGCCTGGCCGCCGTGCGAGAGCAGCCGATACTCGATGCGTTCTTTCGTGACGCGATGAACTGCACCATCCTCGCCTTCGCCCTGAACACCTGCGCCTACACCACGGAGATTTTCGCCGGGGCAATCCGCAGCATGGCCCACGGTGAAGTCGAAGCGGCCAAAGCCTACGGCCTGACCGGCTGGAAGCTGTATGCCTACGTGATCATGCCGTCAGCCCTGCGTCGCTCGCTGCCTTATTACAGCAACGAAGTGATCCTGATGCTGCACTCGACCACCGTCGCGTTCACCGCGACCATCCCGGACATTCTGAAAGTCGCGCGGGACGCCAACTCGGCGACCTTCCTGACCTTCCAGTCGTTCGGCATCGCCGCGCTGATCTACCTGACCGTCACTTTTGCGCTGGTCGGCCTGTTCCGCCTCGCCGAACGCCGATGGCTGGCCTTCCTCGGGCCGACCCACTAGGACTTTTCGCACATGCGCCACCAGATACATGACTTGCTGGCCCCGCTGCCGGGGACCGCACGACAGATTCACAGCTTCCACTTCGGCCCGACGTCGGCCCAGGGCAAGATCTACATCCAGGCGTCCCTGCACGCCGATGAAATGCCCGGCATGCTGGTCGCCTGGCACCTCAAACAACGCCTGGCCGAGCTGGAAGCCGCCGGCCACCTGCGCAGCGAAATCGTGCTGGTGCCGATTGCCAACCCGGTCGGTCTCGAACAAGTGCTGATGGATGTACCGCTGGGCCGCTACGAGCTCGAAAGCGGGCAGAACTTCAATCGCTGGTTCGTCGATTTGAGCGAGGAAGTCGGCAATGAGATCGAAGGCCAGCTCGGCGACGATCCGCAGCGCAACCTCGAACTGATCCGCAACAGCCTGCGCCAGGCTCTGGCGCGACAGACTGCCAGCACTCAACTGCAATCCCAGCGCCTGATCCTGCAACGACTGGCCTGTGACGCGGACATGGTGCTGGACCTGCATTGCGACTTCGAAGCGGTCGCGCACCTCTACACCACGCCCGAGGCCTGGCCACAGGTCGAGCCGCTGGCCCGCTACATCGGTGCCGAAGCGAGTCTGCTGGCCACCGATTCCGGCGGTCAGTCGTTCGACGAGTGTTTCACCTTGCTCTGGTGGCAGTTGAAAGAGCGCTTCGGCGAACACTTCGACATTCCGCTCGGCAGCTTCTCGGTCACCGTCGAATTGCGTGGCCAGGGCGACGTCAATCACCCGTTGGCCAGCCTCGACTGCCAGGCGTTGATCGATTACCTGATTCACTTCGGCGCGATTGCCGGCGAACCGGCGCCACTGCCGGAACTGCCGTATCCCGCCACGCCGCTGGCGGCCGTCGAACCGGTGGCCACGCCCGTGGGCGGTTTGCTGGTGTTCACCGCGCTGCCGGGGGAATACCTGGAGGCCGGGCAACTGATCGCCGAAATCGTCGACCCGATCAACGATCTCGTCACCCCCGTTCATTGCACCGTCGCCGGGCTGATGTACGCCCGCTCGCTACGGCGCATGGCCACTGCCGGCATGGTGATCGCCCACGTCGCGGGCACCGAAGCCTATCGCAGCGGCTACCTACTTTCGCCTTGAGGATGCATGCCCCATGTACAAACTGACCATCGAAGGCCTGCATAAAAGCTATGGCGATCATCATGTGCTCAAAGGCGTTTCACTCAAGGCCAACACCGGCGACGTCATCAGCCTGATCGGCGCCAGCGGCTCGGGTAAAAGTACCTTCCTGCGTTGCATCAACTTTCTCGAACAGCCCAACGACGGCGCCATGAGCCTGGACGGCCAGAACATCCGCATGATCAAGGATCGCCACGGCATGCACGTGGCCGACGCCGATGAACTGCAACGGATCCGCACCCGCCTGGCCATGGTGTTCCAGCACTTCAACCTGTGGAGCCACATGACCGTGCTGGAAAACATCACCATGGCTCCGCGCCGGGTGCTGGGTTGCAGCAAGCAGGAAGCCGAGGACCGCGCACGTCGTTACCTCGACAAGGTTGGCCTGGCCGCACGCGTGGCGGACCAGTACCCGGCGTTTCTTTCCGGGGGCCAGCAACAGCGGGTCGCCATTGCCCGCGCATTGGCCATGGAGCCGGAAGTCATGCTGTTCGACGAACCGACCTCGGCGCTCGACCCGGAGCTGGTAGGTGAAGTGCTTCGAGTGATCCAGGGCCTCGCCGAAGAAGGCCGGACCATGATCATGGTGACCCACGAAATGAGCTTCGCCCGCAAAGTGTCGAGTCAGGTGCTGTTTCTGCACCAGGGCCTGGTCGAGGAAGAAGGCGCGCCGGAAGACGTACTGGGCAATCCGAAGAGTGAGCGGCTGAAGCAGTTCCTCAGCGGCAATCTCAAGTAACACGCAGCCTTTGTAGGAGCGAAGCTTGCTCGCGAAAGCGGTGGGTCAGGGAAGAAAGATGTCGGCTGACCCACCGTCTTCGCGAGCAAGCTTCGCTCCTACCAATACAAGCCATTCATTCGCGTGGTTGATCACACAACCGGCGCGGGAGGCGGCTCATCCGGCAGGGTCGGCTCACCGGGTTCGGTGGGTTGTTCGTTGGGGGTATCGGGATCAGGCTGGCCGGGGATGCCCCCCGCCATGCTGATAGGCGGATGTGCCAGCAACGACCAGGCCAAAACGCCAACCTGATTGGGCTCAAGCCTTGCCAGTTCGGCACTTATACGCGGGTCGATCTTCATATAGCACTCCTGAGCGATGGCCCGATCCGCCTTGCGCAGATCGGAGCAGTACACCCCATAGAGTGTACGCTCGCCCAGGAATTCCCACGGTTTGTCAGACGGTTGACTCAGGTGCGTGGCAGCGTCACGCCGCGTTGGCCCTGATACTTGCCGCCACGGTCCTTGTAGGACACTTCGCACTCTTCGTCGGACTCAAGGAACAGCATCTGCGCCACGCCTTCGTTGGCGTAGATCTTCGCCGGCAGGTTGGTGGTGTTCGAGAATTCCAGGGTCACGTGACCCTCCCACTCAGGCTCAAGCGGGGTGACGTTGACGATGATGCCGCAGCGGGCATAGGTGCTTTTGCCCAGGCAAATGGTCAATACGTTGCGCGGAATACGGAAGTATTCGACGGTGCTGGCCAGGGCGAAGGAGTTCGGCGGGATGATGCAGACGTCGCTGTGGATATCGACGAAGCTGCCGGCATCGAAGTTTTTCGGGTCGACGATGGCCGAATTGATGTTGGTGAACACTTTGAAGTGATTGGTGCAGCGAACGTCGTAGCCGTAACTCGACACGCCGTAGGAGATCACTCGGCTATCGTCGCTGCCGCGCACCTGGCGCTCGACGAACGGTTCGATCATGCCCTGCTCTTGCGCCATGCGGCGAATCCACTTGTCCGATTTGATGCTCATGGCGGGTGTCCTGAATAGCGAGGTGGAAAAAATCTGTCCGGCATCTTACCGGGGCGCGCCGCCGGTTCAAAGTCCGGGGCACAATTCTTGGCGATCCCCCTTAAATTCCGGACCTCGACGGCAATACAATGCACCGTCAGTCACGAAAACAGAGAAACCTTCGCTGGAAGCATTGGCACGTTCCGGAAAAAGGGTTAAGGTGGCGCCACTGTGCTGCTTGTGTCACTGAGAATCTCTACACGATATGTTGAATTTCGATCCAACCATCTACAAGAATTTTTCCTGCTCTTTGCACTCAGTCTCGGCCAGGGTTCTTCCTGAGTCGCAGTTATCTTTGTTCAAGGAGTTACACCATGTCTAATCGCCAAACTGGTACCGTTAAGTGGTTCAACGATGAAAAAGGCTTCGGCTTCATCACTCCACAATCCGGTGACGACCTGTTCGTTCACTTCAAAGCTATCCAATCCGACGGCTTCAAAAGCCTGAAAGAAGGCCAACAGGTTTCTTTCATCGCTACCCGCGGTCAGAAAGGCATGCAAGCTGAAGAAGTTCAAGTTATCTAACTTGTACTTGCTTTAGTAAAAAGCCCCGCCCTTAAAAGCGGGGCTTTTTTGTGGGCGGGTGTTTTGTAGTGATCCAAACGCTATGGACAGTACTGACGCCTTCGCGGGCAAGCCTCGCTCCTACAGGTTTTGCGTCGGTATCGGAAATCGCGACCTGACGCAAAACCTGTAGGAGCGAGCGGTGCGGCGATCCGACTTGCCCGCGAATGGATTTACCAGGCCACGCCGAACCCTGCGGTGTAGCGGGTCTTGTCCAGATCGGCATCGTCTGTACCGCTGATGATGTCTCGCTCGGCCTTCAGGTTAAGCGACGCCCACTCGGTCACTTTGTAGCGCAAGCCCATTTCGGCATCGAGCGCATAATCCGCCACACCCGACAACGGCTTGCCCACTTCGCCATTGGTGAAGAACTCCACCTTCTTGCCGATCAGGTAGCGGTTGTAATCCCACTTCATCGCCAGGGAATAGAAGTTGTCCTTGCTGCCGTCGGAGAACTGGTAGTCCGTGTGGTTGAACAGCGAGCCGAGCGAGAATGCGCCTAGCTCGTCATCCCAGAACTGGTAACCCGGACCGGTACCGACGGTGCGCTGACGGGAGAGCTCTTCAACCTTGTCGCGCTTATAAACCGCACGGCCCTGCCAGAACCACTTCTCGGTCAGGAAGCGGTCGAGCGAGTACTCGCCCCGCCAGTTGTCGGTGGTGACCACGTCATCCTGGAATTCACGGTTGTACTCGCCTTCGGCGATATGCCGCCATCTGCCATGGCGCGCAGTGGTCTTGAAGTCGACATCGTAGTCGTCGGTGTCCTTTTCCGCCCGCTGGTAATCCAGCGCCGCATCGATATTGCCTTTCCAGACCAAATCTTCGACCACCGGCTTGGGCTTGAGAATCTGCTGGATACTCGCCAGCTCGACGGTTTTCGGTGCCTCGCCGTTTTCCAGCGTCACCTTGCCATCGTCCGCCGCGTGCAGCGACTTGGCCTTCTCACCGCTGTAGGCATCCTGCTTGACCAGCAACTCCTGATCGCTCTCCAGGGTTTTGACCTGCTTCCAGTCGATCGGAACCGAACCGGCGTATTCGGTCTGGATCACCAGCTTGCCGCCGTCGAACAGAGTGATCTTGCCACTCAGCTTGTCACCGTTCTTTAACCACACGGTATCGGCGAGCAAGGGCGTGGAAGCACTCAGGACAGCGAGGCACAACAGGGTTCTGGACACCATAAGCAAAGACAGGCTCAAGTTTGCGAAAAAGTCGGCATTATCCATAGGAATAAGGCCCTAACAAGGACTGACCCGCCCATCTCTATTGAGTTCATTTCTCAATTACTGATCGAGGATTTACCCTACAGACGGTCAGCCACTGTAGGTGCGAGCCTGCTCGCGATAAACTCAGGATCGACGCGTTTTCCCAGACAGCTCGCGTTATCGTTAACGACCATCGCGAGCTGGCTGGCTCCTAAAGGGATCCCGGATGTGACCGACGCCGATGCAGAAACCGAAAGCCCTGCGCAAATCCGACGCACGGCGCTGTACCTCACTCTGGCGCAGGTGCCCGAGGGCAAAGTCGTGAGTTATGGTCAACTTGCCGAACTCGCAGGACTGGGTCGCGCCGCGCGCTGGGTCGGGCGTACGCTCAGCCAGTTGCCCGGCGACACCAAACTACCCTGGCACCGGGTACTCGGCGCCGGCGGTCGGATCAGCCTGCCCGTGGGCAGTCCTTCAGGGGACGAGCAACGCGCACGATTGCGCTCTGAAGGCGTCAGTGTCCTGAACAATCGTGTTGATATTCAGCGCCATGGCTGGCGCCCGGTAGAGCACAGCGGTTAGAGTGCGCGCTTTGTTTCCGTAATCTTGAGGCAGACTTCAGCCCATGCCCCGTAAAACCTGGCGCACCGCGCTCGCCGCCTATGCCAGCCCATCGACACTTGTGCTGTTGTTGCTTGGTTTCGCCGCCGGCCTGCCCTACATGCTGGTGTTTTCGACACTGTCAGTCTGGTTGCGTGAAGCCGGTGTGGCTCGCGAAACCATTGGCTATGCAAGCCTGATCGGTCTGGCCTACGCCTTTAAATGGGTCTGGTCACCGTTGCTGGACCAATGGCGCCTGCCATTTCTCGGCAAGCTCGGTCGCCGTCGCTCGTGGCTGGTACTTTCCCAGGCACTGGTAATCCTCGGCTTGATCGGGATGGGTTTCTGCGACCCGCAAAAACACTTGTCCTGGCTGATCGCCATTGCTGTAATCGTGGCCTTCGCCTCGGCGACGCAAGACATCGCGGTCGATGCCTATCGCCTGGAAATCGCCGAAGACAGCCGCCAGGCTGCCCTGGCCGCCAGCTACATGTCCGGCTATCGGATCGCGGCACTGCTGGCCACCGCCGGCGCCCTGTTCTTCGCCGAAGGTTTTGGCTCCACCGGTTTCAACTACAAGCATTCGGCATGGGCCGGCACTTACCTGCTGTTCGGCGCCCTGATGGTTCCGGCGTTGCTGACCTCTTTCTTCATGCGCGAACCGCCGGTGCCGTTGCGCACGCAACTGCAGGCCGGGCGCTACAGCTTCGTGCATCAACTGGCCTCGGTGTTCGTACTGATCGTGCTGCTGGTTTCCGTGCCGGCCATGTTCACCCAGCTCTACAACACCGACTTCGCCAGCGTGCTGTTTGACGGCGTCAGCCTGCTCGACCTGCTGCTCCAGGACCGCGCATTCCTGCGGGCGATCCTCTACACCTCGCTCACCGCGATGTGCCTGTCGGCCATAGGCCGTCGTGGCCTGGCACCGGTGCTGACACCGGTCAACGACTTCATTCTGCGTTACCGCTGGCAAGCGCTGCTGCTGCTCGGGCTGATCGCCACGTATCGGATGTCGGATACGGTGATGGGCGTGATGGCCAACGTGTTCTATATCGACCAGGGCTTCACCAAGGATCAGATTGCCAGCGTCAGCAAAATCTTCGGCCTGATCATGACGCTGGTCGGCGCCGGCATGGGCGGCCTGCTGATCGTGCGTTTCGGCATCCTGCCGATCCTGTTCATCGGCGGCGTGGCGTCAGCGGGCACCAATTTGCTGTTCCTGATGCTCGCCGACATGGGCGCCAACCTGAACATGCTGATCCTGACCATTTCCCTGGACAACTTCAGCTCGGGCCTGGCGACCTCCGCATTCGTCGCCTACCTGTCGAGCCTGACCAACCTCAAGTTCTCCGCCACCCAATACGCCCTGCTCAGCTCGATCATGCTCCTGCTGCCGCGCCTGATCGGTGGCTATTCCGGGGTCATGGTGGAAAAATTCGGCTACCATGATTTCTTCCTGATCACCGCGCTGCTGGGCGTTCCGACGCTGGTGTTGATCGCCTTGCACTGGTTCCAGGAGAGCCGCCGCGAAGGCCCGACCCCAAAGCCTGAGCCGGTTCCAGCCCAGGTCGCGGAAGAATCGTAGGAAGCATCGCAAAGGGCGTGGAGATTCCCGCCCTCCTGCCACACCACCGACCGCGCGCCTGTACGCCAGCAGATCTCGCCCGTACAATGCTCCGTCATTTCTCGTCATCAGCAACCGACAACGGCCAACCATGCGCACCAGTCAATTTTTGCTCGCCACACAGAAAGAAACGCCTTCCGACGCGGTCGTCATCAGCCATCAGCTGATGCTGCGCGCCGGCATGATCCGCAAACTCGCCTCGGGCCTGTACACCTGGCTGCCGATGGGCTTGCGAGTAATGCGCAAGGTCGAAGCCATCGTTCGTGAAGAAATGAACGCCGCAGGCTCTCTTGAAGTGTTGATGCCGAGTACTCAACCGTCTGAGCTGTGGCAGGAATCCGGTCGTTGGGAAGAATACGGCCCTGAATTGCTGCGCTTCAAGGATCGCCACGGTCGCGACTTCTGCGCCGGCCCGACCCACGAAGAAGTGATCACCGACCTGATGCGCAACGAGTTGAGCAGCTACAAACAGCTGCCGATCAACCTGTATCAGATCCAGACCAAATTCCGTGACGAAATCCGCCCACGCTTCGGTTTGATGCGCGGCCGCGAATTCATCATGAAGGACGCCTACTCGTTCCACGCTGACCAGCCTTCGCTGCAGGTCACCTACGACCGCATGCACCAGGCGTACTGCAACGTGTTCACCCGCCTGGGCCTGAAGTTCCGCCCGGTTGAAGCTGATAACGGCTCCATCGGCGGCGCTGGCTCCCACGAATTCCACGTGCTGGCCGAATCCGGCGAAGACGATATCGTCTTCAGCAACGGTTCCGACTACGCCGCGAACATCGAGAAAGCCGAAGCGGTACCGCGTGAAACCTCCCGCGCCGCGCCGACTGAAGAGATGCGCCTGGTCGACACGCCAGATACCAAGACCATCGCCGCGCTGGTGGAAAAATTCAATCTGCCGATTGAAAAGACCATCAAGACCCTCGTGGTTCACGCTGAAGAGAAAGGCAAGCTGATTGCCCTGATCATTCGTGGCGACCACGAGCTGAACGAAATCAAGGCCGCCAACCAGCCTGGCGTTGCCAGCCCGCTGGTCATGGCGTCCGAAAGCGAACTGCGCGACGCCATTGGCGCCGGTGCCGGTTCCCTCGGCCCGTTGAACCTGCCGCTGCCGATCATCATCGACCGTTCCGTCGAGCTGATGAGCGACTTTGGTATCGGTGCGAACATCGACGACAAGCACTACTTCGGCGTGAACTGGGAGCGTGACCTGCCGGTTCCGACCGTTGCCGACCTGCGCAACGTCGTGGCCGGTGATCCGAGCCCGGACGGCAAAGGCACCCTGGAAATCAAACGCGGCATCGAAGTCGGGCACATCTTCCAGCTGGGCAACAAGTACAGCAAAGCGATGAAGTGCGAAGTGCTGGGCGAGAACGGCAAGCCGGTCACCCTGGAAATGGGTTGCTACGGCATCGGCGTTTCCCGCGTGGTAGCTGCGGCCATCGAGCAGAACAACGACGCCAACGGGATCATCTGGAGCGACACACTGGCTCCATTCCAGATCGCGCTGGTGCCGCTGCGCTACGAAACCGAACAAGTTCGCGAAGCGACCGACAAGCTGTACGCCGAGTTGACTGCGGCCGGCTTCGAAGTGCTGCTGGACGATCGCGACAAGAAAACCAGCCCGGGCATCAAGTTCGCGGACATGGAGCTGATCGGCATTCCTCACCGGATCGTGGTCAGTGACCGCGGCCTCGCCGAAGGCAATCTGGAATACAAGAGCCGCACCGAGCCCGAGGCGCAAGCGCTGCCGGTCGCTGACGTGCTGTCCTTCCTCCAGGCCCGTATCCGCCGCTGACACCAGATAGAGAAGTCATGTTCAAGCGAAACACCTTAGGCCTCGGTGGTGCCGCCCTGTGCGGCACCCTGCTGGTCAGCGGCTGCGCCAATCACATGTCGCAACGCAGCGAGCACGAGGCTCGTGTCGAGCGCAAATTGCTCGATCACAGCCTGCAGATCGATGTCGGTGAGCCCAAGGTGCTTGAGCTGCCGCAACGTCGGGTGAAGATCCACGAGCAAAAGACCTTCGAAGTCACCGAGTTCGAAGTCACCCGTCATTACGATCGCTACACGCCTTACCAACCCTGGCGGGAGGTCTACGAGATCCCGCTGGGCGCGGTGGCCGTGGTGGCCGGTGTCGGCGCGAACGTGGTCAACGTGTTCGCCCTCGGCAACCTGCCGGATAGCGTGACCAAGGACTGGTTCAGCTACGGTTTCGCCGGGCTCAACCCGTTCATGAACGCGCCGTCCCACGGTCGTGCGCAGCAGAACCTCGCCGGCATCGACGAAGTCCAGCTCGACAAGCGCACCGAATACTCGAGCCTGCCCTGGAGCGAGCGCCCGGTGGAGGTCAAGGCCGGCAAGGAAACCTTCGAGCTGACCACCGACAAAAACGGCGTCCTGCGCCTGAACCTGTTGGACAGCCCGTTCGCCGAACATGACATTAATCATCTGAGTCGACTGCTGATCAAGGTCGAAGATAGTCAGGACGATGTGCACACGGACTCGACCCTGGCGGTCAGCAGCTCGTTGCGCGGCAAATTGCTTGAAGCCCACGGGCTGATTTACGATGATCTTGAAGACGACGAAGTGAGCCAGTGGGTACACCGGGTCAAGCGCCTGTCGGAGCTGGGTCTGGAAGAAGAAGCCAGTGAGCTTGAACAGAGTTTGATTGAGCTGACGCGTAACGATCCTGAGTTGCAGACCGAATTCCTCAAGTCGCTGACCAAGGATGCAGGGCGGCTGGTCGCGGATCCGGGACCGAACTAAAAGCAAAAGCTTCGCGGGCAAGCCTCGCTCCTACAGGTATTGCGTGCCCCCCTGTAGGAGCGAGGCTTGCCCGCGAAGAGGCCGTCACATTCACCGCTAAACTACCGCTCAAACAACTCCATCTGCTCAAACCCTCCGCGCAAATCCTCCAGCCTCACCCCGATCCCCAACAACCGCACCGGTTTCCCGCCGCGATTGAACGCCTGGGTCAGCAACAACTGATAACTCCCCAGATCCCGCCCTGCCCCGGCCTGCTCCAGCGTGGTCTGGGTAAAGTCATGGAATTTCACTTTGACGAACGGTTTGCCCGGCCGATAGCTGTTGTCGATTCGCGCCATGCGGCCCGCCAGGGTTTCCAGCAACTCGGGTAATTTATCCAGACAGCTCACCAGATCCGGCAGATCCACGTCATAGGTGTTTTCGACACTGATCGATTGCCGCCGACTGTCGTTGTGCACCAACCGATCATCGATCCCACGGGCCAGACTCCAAAGCCGCTCGCCAAAACTGCCGAACTCACGCACCAGCGCCAACTTGTCCCATTCACGCAAATGCGAACAATCGACAATGCCGAGCCTGCCCAGTTTGTCGGCAGTCACTTTGCCTACGCCATGGAGCTTGCTGACGGGCAAACCGCTGACGAAATCCTCGACCTGATCCGGCGTAATGACAAACAAGCCATTGGGCTTCTTCCAGTCGCTGGCAATCTTGGCCAGGAACTTGTTCGGCGCCACGCCGGCGGAAACCGTGATGTGCAACTGATTGGACACCCGACGACGGATGTCTTGGGCAATTCGCGTGGCGCTGCCGCCGAAGTGCGCACTGTCCGACACGTCGAGGTAAGCCTCGTCGAGGGAAAGCGGTTCGATCAGGTCGGTGTAATCGCGAAAGATCGTGTGAATTTCCTTCGAGGCTTCTCGATAGGCGTCCATGCGCGGCTTGACGATGGTCAGGTCAGGGCACAACTTCAAGGCGTGCCCCGACGACATCGTTGAACGCACGCCATACGCCCGCGCTTCATAGTTACAGGTGGCAATCACCCCGCGCCGATCCGCCGAACCGCCCACCGCCAGGGGTTTTCCGGCGAGGCGCGGGTCGTCGCGCATCTCGATGGCAGCGTAGAAGCAGTCACAATCGACGTGGATGATTTTTCGCTGGCTCATATAAAAGCGGTGTTCATGGCGTAGAATTGGAGTCAAGGCGTGCCGGATCTGCAGTATCTCACCGACACCTGTATATAGCACCAGTAGTCTGAATGT
This sequence comes from Pseudomonas sp. BF-B-15, assembly GCF_019946675.1. NCBI lineage: Bacteria > Pseudomonadati > Pseudomonadota > Gammaproteobacteria > Pseudomonadales > Pseudomonadaceae > Pseudomonas > Pseudomonas sp. BF-B-15. Next base: position 66,856 of record NZ_JAGYFZ010000014.1, on the reverse strand, counting down.
TCTTACCCAATGGTAGGAAAAGTTACAGATGAATTTATTTTCTCAATCGAAAGCGCACCTGCGATAGAGCTGCAAGCCTTGCCAGGCCTGACTCACAGCCGATCACACCGCCCTCTTTCAGAGCTAAGCGATTGAACCAGAACAGGTTTTATCTGGATTGAAGGTTGACAGCCCGGCGCTCCTCTGTAGAATGCCGACACACAGACGCGGGATGGAGCAGTCTGGTAGCTCGTCGGGCTCATAACCCGAAGGTCGTCGGTTCAAATCCGGCTCCCGCAACCAAACATCAAAAAAGGCTACTCGAAAGAGTGGCCTTTTTTGTGCGCGCGTGTTTTGCCATGCGATTCGATTTCAATTCATGCACGCCTTCCTGTAGGAGCCGGCTTGTCTGCGGGCGGCGCTCCGACGATGGTCGTTAACGATAACGCGTGCTGCCTGAATCAACGCGGCGCACTCGAGTCCATCGCCAGCAAGCCGGCTCCTACAGGTAACGCGCCATCGGTGTCTCCCAACATTCCGTGAGAAATTTGTTTTTTGACAGCACGGAGAAATCGTTCTGATTCCGAAACTTAACGCTCCCCTGCGACCGTTCGCCGCTTATTTACGCTTATTTGACCCGGCGCCGGATTAACGGTTGACACACCGGCGTATCTCTATAGAATGCCGCCACACAGACGCGGGATGGAGCAGTCTGGTAGCTCGTCGGGCTCATAACCCGAAGGTCGTCGGTTCAAATCCGGCTCCCGCAACCAAACATCAAAAAAGGCTACTCGAAAGAGTGGCCTTTTTTGTATCTGTTGAAAAAGTCCTTTCGCAACAATGACCTGTCACTGTGTAGGGAAGCGTTCGGGATCACCTGAGTTCTGAGTTCAGACTATGCTGAATCGCAGACCGAACCCCCTACGACGGATGCCATGCCATCGCCGCTGATCGGTGAGAGGCGTTAATATTTGTGATTATTTTTTTCTACAGGGATTGGTAACTTGGCTGGATACCCCCATCCTGTCGCGCACAATCCAAGAGGTGATTGATGCGCGCCAACTCGTCTGATTCACAAGACACCGTCACAGCGACACAACCGATCAAGGCCGAGCGTCTGCGCTTGCTTGATCTGGTCAGCAAGTACCGTCAGCCCATTGGCCTGGCGGTTACCCTGCTGTTGTTCGCTATCGCGCTGATTGCCTGTCGCCACCTGCTGAGCGAACTCGATCTTTACGCTCTGCACGACTCCATTCTCGACGTACCGAAACCGGCACTGCTCGGCGCATTGGCCGCAACCGTGGTCGGCTTCATCATCTTGCTTGGCTACGAATGGTCGGCCAGCCGCTATGCCGGCGTGACCCTGGCGCCGCGGCTTCTTGCCCTGGGCGGGTTCACGGCATTTGCCATCGGTAATGCCATCGGCCTGTCGATGCTCTCGGGAGGCTCGGTTCGCTACCGTTTATATGCGCGTCATGGCCTGGGGGCTTCCGATGTCGCGCACATGACGCTGTTCGCCAGCCTCTCGCTCGGCTGCGCCCTGCCCCCGCTGGCCTCCCTCGCCACGCTCAGCAACCTGCCTGCCGCCTCTGCCGCCCTGGGTCTCTCTCAGATGCTGCTGGGTGCGATTGCCGCCGCTGTATTGCTGCTGTTTACCGTATTGGCCGTCGGCATCTATCGCCGGCGCCTGCCAGAGCAGCCTTATGCAGACAACCTGTTGGTCAAGGTCGGCCGTCGCACCTTGCGCCTTCCTGGCCGTCGCCTGACATTCCTGCAACTGGTCATTACCGCCCTCGACGTAGCCGCCGCCGCGACCGTGCTGTATCTGTTGCTGCCGGAAGCACCGCCCTTCGGTGCATTCCTGCTGGTGTACCTGCTGGCGTTGGCCGCTGGTGTGCTCAGCCATGTTCCCGGTGGCGTCGGCGTGTTCGAGGCCATTCTTTTGGCCGCCTTCGCCGACAAACTCGGGGCCGCGCCGCTGGCCGCCGCGCTGCTGCTCTATCGCCTGATCTACGTGGTGCTGCCACTGCTGGTCGCGTGCTTGCTGCTGCTGGTCAATGAAGGCCAGCGTTTGTTTCAGACGCGTCAATCCTTGCGTGCAGCCTCCGGCCTGGCCGCGCCGATTCTGGCGGTGCTGGTGTTTCTGTCCGGCGTGGTGCTGCTGTTCTCCGGCGTGACCCCGGAAATCGATACACGCCTGGAACACATCGGTTTCCTGATCCCTCATCGACTGGTCGACGCTTCGCACTTCGGCGCCAGCCTGGTCGGCGTGCTTTGCCTGCTGCTGGCCCAAGGCCTGCGTCGACGCCTGTCCGCCGCGTGGATGCTGACCACCATTCTGTTGCTGGTCGGCGCCGTGCTTTCGCTGCTCAAGGGTTTCGACTGGGAAGAAGCCTGCCTGATGACCCTGACCGCGAGCCTGCTGGGGGTTTTCCGGCGCTCGTTCTATCGCCCGAGCCGCCTGACCGAACTGCCGTTTTCGCCGCTGTATCTGGTCTCGAGCCTTTGTGTACTCGGTGCGTCGATCTGGCTGCTGCTGTTCGCTTATCAGGACGTTCCCTACAGCCATCAACTCTGGTGGCAGTTCACCCTCGACGCCGACGCCCCGCGCGGCTTGCGCTCGCTGCTCGGCGCCGCCGTGCTGCTGGTGGTGGTGTCCCTGACCTGGCTGCTGCGCACCGCACGCCCGGTGATCCACCTGCCCACGCCGGACGAACTGGACCGCGCGGTAAAAATCCTGATGGCTTCCGCACAACCGGACGGTGGCCTCGCCCTGACCGGTGACAAGGCGCTGCTGTTTCACCCTAACGACGAAGCGTTCCTGATGTACGCCCGCCGTGGACGCAGCCTGGTGGCCTTGTATGACCCGATCGGCCCGACCCAGCAACGGGCGGAAATGATCTGGCAGTTCCGCGACCTCTGTGACATCCACCACGCCCGCCCCGTGTTCTATCAAGTACGCGCCGAGAACCTGCCGTACTACATGGACATCGGCCTGACTGCGATCAAGCTCGGCGAAGAAGCCCGGGTCGATCTGCAGCGCTTTGATCTCGAAGCCAAGGGCAAAGAGATGAAAGACCTGCGCTACACCTGGAACCGTGGCACCCGTGATGGCCTGTCGCTGGAGATCCATGAGCCAGGGCATGCGCCGATGGATGAGCTCAAGGTGATTTCCGATGCCTGGCTGACCGGCAAGAATGTGCGCGAGAAAGGCTTCTCGCTCGGTCGTTTCGGTGATGACTACCTCAAGCATTTCCGCATCGCTGTCATCCGTTTCGAAGGGCGCCCGGTGGCGTTCGCCAATTTGCTCGAGACTTTCGGCCATGACCTGGCCAGCCTCGACCTGATGCGCGCACACCCGGATGCGCCCAAACTGACCATGGAATTCATGATGGTCGGCCTGATTCAACATTATAAAAATCATGGATACGCGCGTTTCAGCCTGGGCATGGTGCCGCTGTCGGGGTTGCAACCCCGTCGTGGCGCACCACTGACCCAGCGTCTGGGCTCGATGGTTTTCCGCCGTGGTGAGCAGCTGTACAACTTCCAAGGCTTGCGCCGCTTCAAAGACAAGTTCCAGCCTGACTGGGAACCCCGTTATATGGCTGTGCCCGCCGGACTCGATCCGCTGGTTGCCCTGGCCGATACTGCTGCCCTGATTGCGGGCGGCTTGACTGGATTGGTGAAACGCTGATGATTCAACGCTCCTTGCGGTACGTACTGGGCACACTGGTAGTGCTGGCCCTGATTCTCGGTGGCGGTTACTGGTACCTCAAACGCCCGGCGCCAGAACCGACGCTCGAACGGCTGACACCGGCCGACGGCGCCGCGATGACCCGCGTCATCCCCGGCAACACGCCGCGCGCCCAGGTGCTGGTGGCGGTCAATGACGACCAGAAGCTCAGCGACAAACAATTGATGACCCTGAGCCGCAGCGGCTCGGCGCAGATCGTTCAGGTGATCCTGCCCAAGGACTGCCTGTTGCAAAGCCGCGCCCTGCAATCCGGCCTGAGAGAACTCAAAGGCCCGGCGACGCTGGTCAGCGGCATCGGCCCTGGCGCCGTACTGGCATGGCGCTGGTTGTCCGAGCAAAAGGACGACAAGTCCCAGGCCGTTTCGGTGGACCTGGCCCTGGAAAAACCTGGCTGCACCCACCTGCTGCCGAAAAGCGCCGCTCACGGTCACTGGCTGGTGGCGTGGAACGACAACCCGGACGACACCAGTGCCGGCTTCGTGCGCGACCAACCCAACGCCGAAACCAGCATCAGCGACTACGACATCAACCTGCCGCAAGTGCTGAACAACGAACTGCGCAAGCTGCTCGTCGGTGGTGACAAAGCCGCTGGCGGCCTGCAAATCCCAGTGGTTGAAGTCCCGGCCGGCCAGGCCAAGGACACCGTCACCCTGTTCCTCTCCGGCGACGGCGGCTGGCGCGACCTCGACCGCGACGTAGCGGGCGAAATGGCCAAGATCGGCTACCCGGTCGTCGGCATCGACACCCTGCGCTACTACTGGCAGCACAAGAGCCCGGAGCAAAGCGCCCTGGACCTCGCCGAACTGATGCAGCACTACCGGCAGAAATGGGGCACCAAGCGCTTCATCCTGACGGGCTACTCGTTCGGCGCTGACGTCCTGCCGGCGATCTACAACCGCCTGGAAGCCTCGGAACAGCAACGCGTCGACGCAATCATCCTGCTGGCCTTCGCCCGCACCGGCAGCTTCGAAATCGAAGTCGAAGGCTGGCTCGGCAACGCCGGCAAAGAAGCCGCCACCGGCCCGGAAATGGCCAAGCTGCCGCCGGAGAAAGTGGTGTGCATCTTCGGTGAAGAAGAAATCGACGAAAGCGGCTGCACCGACAAGACCGCCGTAGGCGAAGCCATCAAACTGCCCGGTGGCCACCACTTCGACGAGAACTACCCGAAACTGGCCCAGCGGTTGGTGGATGTGATCGAGAAGCGCCAGGCGAAGGAGACGGCGGCTCAGGAATGACCTGAACCCGCCCACAAAAAAGCCCCCGCTGCCTTACGGTAGCGGGGGCTTTTTCATTCCAGCGGCACACCACACTCCCCCTGTGGGAGCGAGCCTGCTCGCGATAGCGGTGTGTCAATCAACATCAATGGAAATGTAAGCCCCCACAAGACCAATCACCATCAAGCCATAGTCAGCACAGGCCAATCTTGAGTAAGCTCAATACAATATTGCGCAACCCAGCTCAACCACGCCCGATCAAGGACGAACATGCATAGGATTGAACATGGCCGCGAACAGTAACTTCTCCTTTCTCCAGGAACACGACCCTGTTTTCCTGCAGCTCGCGACCACTGCCGAGCAGATCTTTGCCAGCGATCCCAACACCACACTTATCAAGCTGCGACAGCTGGGCGAAGCGTTGGCTCAGGACTTGGCCAGCCGTGCCGGGATAGAGTTCGATGCCAACACCAAGCAGGCCGACCTGCTTTACAAACTAAGTCGCGATATCCAGCTCGATCAAAAAATCCGCAACCTGTTTCACACGTTGCGAACCGAGGGTAATAAAGCCACTCACCAATTTCGTACTCAGCATCGTGAGGCAATGGACGGACTGAGAGTCGCCCGTGCCTTGGCCATTTGGTATCACCAATCCTTCGGTAAACAGGGCGATAAGTTCAAACCCGGCCCCTTTGTAGATCCAGAAGACCCCAGCACTCCGCTGCGTGATCTACAAAACCAGATTGAGCAGCTCAAAGCGCAGTTGAACGCTTCCAGCCAACAACTTGAAAGCAATCAGCAGTTGGCTGAACTGACAAAGCGTGAGGCCGAGGAATACGCCGTCCTTGCGCAGCAGATGGACACCGAATCGCGCCTCCATCAGCAGCAAGCCAAACAGCATGAAGCCGAACTGACGAAGTTGCGTATCGAGCACGAGCAACGCATCAAAGCTCTGCAAACTCAACTGCTGACTCAGCCTCAGGCCTCTTCGCAGGTCATGCACCGCACAATGCGGGCGAGTAAAAAGTTTGACCTGAGCGAAGACCTGACCCGCATCCTCATTGATCAGCAGTTGGTCGATGCTGGCTGGGAAGCCGACTCCCTCGACCTGACTTACGAAAAAGGCGTCCGCCCCGAAAAGGGCAAGAACAAAGCCATTGCCGAGTGGCCCACTGCCATTCCAGGCGCCGACGCCGACTATGTCCTGTTCGCAGGCCTGACGCCGGTAGCTATCGTTGAAGCCAAACGTAAACGCATTAATGTTGCAGACCGCATTCCCCAAGCGGCACGTTATTCCCGCGAGTTCAAATTCGCCCCGGAACAGCTAAAACCATGGCTGCTCGCCGGTCATCCCACGGCCTGGAACGATGGCGAAGGAAACCATTTCCAAGTGCCCTTCGCCTTTGCCTGCAATGGCCGCCCTTTTATCAAGCAACTCGCCGAACAGTCCGGCACCTGGTTCCGAGACCTGCGCAACCCGGCCAATACAGCCCGGCCGCTGCAAGATTTCCATAAACCGGATGATTTGCTGGACCTGCTCAAGCGCAGCCGCGAGGAGGCCGAAGCCAAGCTCAAAGAGGAAGGCTTCACCTATTTGAAATTGCGCGACTATCAGGAAAACGCGATCCATGCCGTCGAACAAGCCTTGGCCAATAACCAGCGTGACTGTTTGTTGGCCATGGCCACCGGCACCGGCAAAACCCGCACCATCATTGGTTTGATGTACCGTTTCCTGAAAACGGAGCGCTTCAAACGTATTTTGTTTTTGGTCGACCGCAGCGCCCTCGGCCAGCAGGCTATCGACTCATTCAACGACACCACCCTTGAGCAAAACCACACGCTTGCGCAGATCTACGACATCAAAGAGCTGGGCGACATGGCCGCCGAGGCGGAAACCCGTGTTCAGGTGGCCACCGTACAAGCCATGGTCAGCCGCATTTTCCGCTCAGACGCGCCGCCTTCGGTAGGCGAATTCGACTGCATCATCGTTGACGAGGCCCACCGTGGTTACACCCTCGACCAAGAGATGAGCGAGGGTGAACTGGCTGTCCGTGATCACAATCAGTACCTCTCACAATACCGTCGCGTGCTGGATTATTTCGACGCATGCAAAATCGGCCTGACCGCAACCCCGGCCAAACACACCAGTGAAATTTTTGGTAAGCCGGTGTTCACCTACAGCTACCGTGAAGCCGTGGCGGATGACTGGTTGATCGACCATGAACCACCGATCCGTTACGAAACCCAACTCAGCAAAAACGGCATCCGATTCGAGAAAGGCGAAACGGTCAGCATCATCGATACCCAGACCGGCGAAGTTGACGTCGCCGAGCTGGAAGACGAACTCAACTTCAATATCGAGTCGTTCAACCGCCGGGTGATCACCCCTGCTTTCGACAAAGTGATCTGTGATGCGTTGGCCGATGAGCTGGACCCTTTCGGCGAAGAAAAGACCATGGTCTTTTGCGTCAATCAAGCCCATGCCGAACGGGTTAAAAATCTTCTGAACGATGCTTTCAAAGATGCTTATGGCGAGCAATACAACCAGGCGACGGTGCAAATCATCACCGGCCAGAGTGACAAAGTTGAACAACTGATCCGTAAATACAAAAACGAACCGCACCCCAGCATCGCGATCACCGTGGACCTGCTCACTACCGGTATCGATGTGCCGAAAATCTGCAACCTGGTGTTCATGCGCCGGGTGCGCTCACGCATTCTTTATGAACAGATGAAAGGCCGCGCAACCCGGCGTTGCGACGACATCGGCAAAACCGTCTTCCGCATCTACGACCCCGTCGACCTTTACGCCAGCCTGGAAGCCGTCGACACCATGAAACCTCTGGTGAAAAACCCGAACGTTTCATTGGAGCAACTGGTCAGCGAACTCACCAGTGATGCCAGTCATGACGCCCCCGGCAGTCAGGAAGACAGTAGCCATGCCCATGATGTGCTGGACGTGCTCAGCCAACGCATCATGCGAATTATGCGCAAGGCTGACCACAAAGCGGAAACCAAGCCCTCGCTGAAGAAAAAGCTTCAAGAGCTTGAGGACATCTGGGGCGTAGAACCCGCCAAACTGCACAAACACCTGCACGAACTGGGCCCCAAGCAGGCAGCCCAATTTATTCACAAACACAGCCAGTTGCTAACTCAACTGGAGGCCGTCAGCAACCTGTTGGGTTCGGAGAACTATCCGATTATTTCTACCCACCGCGACGAGCTGATGGTTCGCGAGCAAAGCTACGGTGTTTACCACAAGCCGCAGGACTACCTCGAAAGCTTTCACGATTTCGTCCATAGCCAACTCAACCAGTCCGCAGCGTTAGGCGTAGTCGTCAATCGACCGAGAGACCTCACCCGCGAACAACTGCGCAACGTCCGTTTACTGCTGGACCAACACGGCTACAGCGAAGTCAGCCTGAAAAGCGCCTGGCGAAACCAGACCAACCAGGAAATCGCTGCCAGCATTATTGGTTACATCCGCCAAGCCGCTATCGGCGAAGCCCTACTGCCCTTCGATCAACGCGTAGCCAACGCAATGCAAAAAATCTACGCACTTGAGCAGTGGACGCCAGTACAACGTAAGTGGCTTGATCGCCTGGCAAAGCAATTGGTGCACGAAGTAATCATCGATACTCAACAGGTCAACGAAGCCTTCCAGAACGATGGCGGCATCAAAAGCCTGAATCGCCACCTCGGCGGAAAACTGGATAAAGTACTGGAAGCCTTGAATGACAATCTTTGGCCAGAAGTCGGCTAAGCCTGTTGACAGACGCTAAGCAGAAACGCCTACACTGTCCTCAGTCCTAGGACAGAGGACAGTAGTTAGCCGAGGCCATATGAAGAGTCAAGACGTAGTTTTGCTAATCAAACTGATTTGCCTGGAACAGCGTGAGCGTTCGCAGCGCAAGCTCGACAGCGAAACAGCAGAACTGATCAAGCTCAGCGATACCGACGCCGAAAAACAATGGCGAGGCTGGGAAGACGACTCGGAACAAGATCCTCCAGTCCATCACGAGAGCTACTCCGTTCGCGCCCTGGAAGCCTCCCTTGGCATTAGCAAAACCGAGGTCGGCGCGGCATTGAAACGCTGTCTGGAGATCGGATTACTACGCGTAGACCCAAGCTCTCATTTCATTCGAGTCAACAGCAAAGCATTGTTAGGCTTTATCGAGCATGGGTTGCGTTATGTCTTTCCGGTCAAACCCGCAGAAATGGTCCGCGGCATCCCAACAAGCTTTTCCGCCCCCGTGTTGCAGGGCAAGCTGATGAGTGGCGGCGACCTTATTCACGTCTGGCCAGACGCCTACGGCACTCGCAAAGGGCAATCTATCGCCCCCCTGTTCAAAACAGTACCAGGCGCGGTCAAAAAAGACCCCCTGCTGTATGAATACCTGGCGCTGATAGATGCCGTTCGCCTGGGTAATGCCCGGGAAGCCAACCTTGCGAACCAAATGCTGCGCGAGAAAATTCTTTAATCATGAGCCGCACACAAAACATTCAAATGCTCGAAGTCGTCGCCAAGGCGCTCGGCAAAGAGCTTTGCCAAGAAGTCGCCTTCGTCGGCGGTTGCACGACCGCTTTGTTGCTGACAGACGAATTCAGCATGGAAGAGGTGCGCTATACCGACGATGTCGATTTGGTCGTGCACCTGACCGGTTATACCCAGTGGCAAAATCTGGTGGAACAACTCAAGCAAAAAGGCTTTAAGCAATCGCCGCAGGATGGCGTTCTCTGCCGTATGCGCCTAGGCGAGCTGAAAGTCGACTTCATGCCCGAGGATGCTGAAACCGCCAACCTGCTGGGCTGTAACAACCGGTGGTTTAAAGACGGCCTGGCCAGCGCACAGTGGCATGACTTACCAAGTGGCTGTCGCATTCGCCTGTTCAGCCCTCCCTATTTCCTCGGCAGCAAACTTGAAGCCTATGCCAGCCGTGGTGCCCAGAACCCGCTGGGCAGCCAAGACCTTGAGGACATTCTCAATCTGGTTAACGGCCGCGAAGAACTGGCAGATGAAGTAGCGTCTGCCGCCCCCGAACTGCGTGCCTACCTGACTCAAACAATGGCAGGCCTGCTGGATAACAATGAGTTCGGCTACCTCGTGCAGGATGCCGCTCGTGGCGATGCAGAACGTGAACAGATCATCTGGCAGCGCCTGCACCACATTGTTCAGGTAAACGCCTGAATGCTCGCAACGACTAGAAGGCTCACCCAGGCGGGTACTCACACAACGGACAATCGTGATGTTTTTGCGCATGCCGCTCAGGCACATGCGAGCATTTACCTGATCGCGGATGGCAGCAGCAGTCATCCACTTAGTAGGGAACAAGCTCATGCCCTGCTTAATGAGCTAACCGCAGGCTTTAGCCAATTACCGACGACTGACCTGAACGCAGAGCAATTATCCGACGCGCTGCTGAGAATAATCGCCCGTAGCCATCAGGCGTTACGTGACGATTTTCCCCTCGCAGCCTGCAGTTATCTGCTGCTTTGCCTGCTTCCAAATGCTGCATTCACTGTTCATGAAGGTGACTGCTGCCTCGGCGTCGTTGAACATGACGGTGAAATCAATTGGCTGAGTGCTGTACATTGCGCCCCCAACTGGCAAGGCGACCTCACCCATGCGCAGATTGCGCGGGAATCATCGCGTCATACGTTGACCCGCTGCTTCAGCGCCAGGCGAACGAGTAGCCCTGAAATCAATTACTGGCCTGCCCGCCCCAATCAACACTGGTTGCTGGCAAGCGACGGCTTCTGGGCAGGCTTATGTGCCCAGAGCCAACAGACATTTTTGCGTGACGGCCACCTGCCCGCCCCGCCCACCGATGACGACATCAGCTGCCTGAGCGTCATCACGCGAACGACTTGATGAACCGATCATCCGTTTCGACTCATATTCAGAGCCATTTTTTAGAGAATTCCCCATGAACAACAGCGACATCGTCCAGAAGCTCTGGAACCTTTGCGACGTCCTCCGTGACGACGGCATCAACTACAGCGACTACGTCACCGAGCTGGTGCTGCTGCTGTTCATCAAGATGGAATTCGAACAGGTTCAGAACAACGACAACTTTAGCCACAAGCTGCCCGAAGGTGCGCGCTGGACGGACCTGAACGGAAAGTCGGGGCTGAATCTGCTCAACGACTATCGGCAGATGCTGCTCGATCTGGGCAAAAACACCGACCCGCTGATCGCTGCCATCTATGCAGATGCTCAGACCCGCCTGAAAGAGCCGCGCCATCTGGAGCAACTGATCAAAAGCCTCGACGGCATTGACTGGTTCAGCGCCCGTCGCGATGGCCTGGGTGATCTTTATGAAGGTTTGCTGGAAAAGAACGCCAGCGAAACCAAATCCGGTGCCGGCCAGTACTTCACCCCGCGTCCGTTGATTGACAGCATCATTAACTGCATCAAGCCCCAGCCGGGCGAAGTCATTCAGGATCCGGCGGCGGGTACCGCTGGTTTTTTGATTGCCGCTGATGCCTATATCAAAGGTCATACCGACGATCACTACGACCTTGATGAAAAAGCTCGAAGCTTTCAGCGCAACCGTGCCTATATCGGCGTAGAGCTAGTGCCTGGCACTCGCCGCCTAGCGCTCATGAACACCTTGCTACACGGCATGGAAGGTGATGAAGAAGGCGTGGTGCACCTGGGCAATGCCCTCGGGCAAACCGGAGCCAACCTGCCGAAAGTGGATGTGATTCTTTCCAACCCACCGTTCGGTACCGCGAAAGGTGGCGGCGGTCCGACTCGTGATGACCTGACTTACAAGACCAGCAACAAGCAGCTAGCGTTCTTGCAGCATATTTATCGAGGCCTCAAACCTGGCGGCCGTGCTGCCGTGGTGCTGCCGGACAACGTGCTTTTCGAAGCGGGCGTTGGCACCGATGTACGTCGCGATTTGATGAACAAGTGCAATCTGCACACCATCCTGCGTCTGCCCACGGGTATCTTTTACGCTCAGGGCGTGAAGACAAACGTGTTGTTTTTTCAGAAAGGCACCCTCGATAACCCTCGTCAGGATCAAGGTTGCACGCAGCGTGTATGGATCTATGACCTCCGCAGCAATATGCCTAGCTTTGGCAAGCGCACACCGTTTGGCGCAGCCCACCTCAAGCCTTTTGAAGATGCCTATGGGGGCGATGCCAATGGCAAAAGCCCGCGTGCGGAGAATGTTGAAGGCATTGGCGAGCTTAGCCGCTTCCGTGTTTTTACCCGCGAGCAGATTGAGCAGCGTGGCGATTCGCTGGATATCAGTTGGCTCAAGGATGCAGATAGCGTTGATGCCAACGACTTGCCCGCACCGGAAGTACTGGCAGGCGAGGCAATGGCCGAGCTGACCGAAGCCCTGCATGAGTTGGAAGAGCTGATGAAGGCAATGGGTGCTGGGGATGAAGTGGCGGCGCAGAAGCAGTTGATCGCAGAAGTGATGGGGTTGACCGTAGCTCAGGAGGCTGGTGATGAGTGAGTTGCCAATTGGATGGACACACTTTTCACTGAAAGACACTCGCGGCTTGTCGGGTGGCAAGACCCCTTCAAAAGCCAATCCAGCATTTTGGTCGAGTCCCGATGTTCCTTGGGTATCTCCAAAGGACATGAAGAAGTCGTTGCTGGAAACTTCTGAGGACAAAATCTCTGATATCGCTTTAGTTGCTGCTGGTATGACGCTCTATCCAAAAGACTCAGTATTGATGGTGACGCGCAGTGGTATTCTTCAGCATACATTCCCTGTCGCGTTGACCGGCGCTCGAGTTACAGTAAACCAGGACATAAAAGTATTACGCCCCACCCAAGGAGTTTCACCGAAGTTTACTTTTTACATGCTGAAATACTACGGTTCACAAATCCTATCGGAATGCAGCAAAGCCGGCACAACAGTCCAAAGCGTTGACTCCGAGAAACTTGAGTCTTTCGATTTTCCTTTACCACCGTCAGCTGAACAAACACGCATCGCCCAAAAACTCGACGAACTGCTGACTCAAGTCGACACCCTCAAAGCCCGCATCGACGCTATCCCCAAGCTGCTCAAACGCTTCCGCCAATCTGTCCTTGCCGCTGCGGTGTCCGGGCATTTGGCGGAGGAATCGAGAGGGCGTAGCGAACTAGAGAACCAAAGCGCCAAAACTCCCCTGGGAAATCTAATCCGCGAAATGCGAAACGGGCTGTCTGCCAAACCAAATGAGGCTGGAAAAGGAATTCCGATCCTCCGCATAAGCTCGGTTCGAGCAGGTTCAGTAGACCAAGCAGAAGTTCGCTTTCTAGAATGCGATGATTCTGAAAGAAATCGCTATTCACTGAAAGCTGGCGACCTTTTGTTCACTCGGTACAATGGCACTCTTGAGCTGGTGGGAGTGTGTGGTCTTGTTAGGGAAGTATCGCATGCGACACTAGTGTACCCAGACAAACTTATTCGAGTTCGCTGCAATACAAACATCGTTCTCCCCGAGTACTTAGAAATATTTTTTTCGGCCCCTTCCACACGACAGCGGGTTATGGAACTTGTGAAATCAACGTCAGGCCAAAAAGGAATTTCAGGTCAGGACCTTAAGGACTTTGTTGTTACTTATCCTAGTTTAAGTATACAAACTGATGTGATCCGCCAAGTCGAACAACTCTTCGCCTTCGCGGACCAACTGGAAGCCAAAGTTGCCTCAGCCAAAACCCGTATCGACCACCTGACCCAAAGCATCCTGGCCAAAGCCTTCCGCGGAGAACTCGTCCCCCAAGACCCGAACGACGAACCCGCTAACGTGCTGCTCGAACGCATAAAAGCCCAGCGCGCCGCAGCCCCCAAAGTAAAACGTAGCCGCAAGGCCTCGGCCTGAACTCAAGCAAGGAAGCAATCATGGCCATACCCGATTTCCAATCCGTCATGCGTCCCGTATTGGCCATGGTCGCTGATGGCCTGCCTATCAGCCTCAAAACCCTGCGTGAGCAGGTCACCGAGCAGTTCCAACTGAGCGAAGCCGAACGCCATGAAATGCTGCCGTCAGGACAGCAGACAGTCATTAACAACCGTATCGGTTGGGCTCGTACCTACCTGAACAAGGCAGGTTTGCTGAGCATCCCGAGCAAAGGCCTCGTGCAAATTACCGAGCGTGGCCGCGAAGTACTGGTATCCGGACCGCAACGGATCAGCATTAGCTGGCTCAAACGCTATCCAGAATTCGGTGCGTTCCATGGCGCGCGACCAAGCAACGATGCCCCCGGCACCCAAATCGAGCCCGTCGAAGACATCACCCCGGATGAGCAACTCGCTCAAGCCCATCAGGCCTTGATGCAATCGTTAGCTGATGAGCTGCTCGCGCAAGTGCGCGGTGCTTCGCCGACGTTCTTCGAACAACTGGTGGTCGATCTGATGATCGCCATGGGGTATGGCGGCTCACGTAAAGAGGCCGGTCGCGCGACTCAACAGACCAATGACGATGGCATCGACGGCATCATCAAGGAAGACAAGCTCGGCCTGGATGTGATTTACCTGCAAGCCAAACGCTGGAGCAACACGGTTCACCGGCCGGAGATCGACAAGTTCATCGGCGCCCTCACCCGTCAGCGTGCCCGCAAGGGCGTGTTCATCACCACTTCCGATTTCTCCGTTGGCGCGCGCGATGCTGCGCTCGGCCTGGATATCAAAGTGGTGCTGATCGATGGTGTGGAACTGGCTCGCCTGATGGTCGAGAACAATTTGGGCTGTAGCGTGAAGCAGGTTTATGAGATCAAGCACATTGACTCGGACTACTTCACCGAAGACTGATCCCGCAGCTCCGCGGCCGTGTAGCTCTGCCGGATGTTTAGTTTCGTTTACTTAAGGTGACGCAATATCGGATGACGCCCGCAGACCTTGTAGGCAAACTCCGAATCGTGTTTTTTGGGCACTTTGATGCCTTGTTGCGCTTTTCTTTGACGGGATAGTCTCCGGACGTCGCTGACCATTCAGCGATCGGGCTTGGAAACCCGTCGAGCGTAGGCAACAACGTGCCCAACATGACCGCAGACATTTACGGCTGCAATTCTGTGTCATGGCGGTTGTGCGTGGGACGTCTTCGGACGTGCCGGTTTCCTAGGCTCCCGGTTTTCCAACCTGCGCACAGCTGCCACCCATTCGCTTGGAAACGAACGTGGCGGCTCCTCAGCTTAGGAGATACACCATGAGCAAAACAGATTCACCTGCCCCCTCAGAACTAAAAACCATCGGCCTCACCCCCGTCCTCTACTGCTCAAACCAACCCCTATTCCATGTCACGCGAGACGTTCCTCTCAGCGATGCGTTAGCCATGGCGTCCGATTTCCTGTACCTGGCCAAGGAGCTGACCAAAGATGCTGCCTACGCCCGAGACACCGACCGACACGCCTGGGCCGCGCATTATTTGACGGCGATGAGCAAGGCCGTGGTTGATGATGCAGTGAAGGTGCTGGAGCGGCCTGCCTGGACAAAAACCGAATCCAAAAAACAATGACCTGAGCGCAACTAAAAGCGACGGGGCACACTCACAAAAAACCAGCAACACGGTCCCTGTAGGAGCAAGCTTGCTCGCGATAGCGATCTGTCAGGCAACATTAATGGTGCATGTTAGTCCGCCATCGCGAGCAGGCTCGCTCCCACAGGGGATCGTTGTTAGCCAGCGTCAGGCGTAGGGCAATAAAAAGCCCCCGCTGCCTTCACGGCAACGGGGGCTTTTTGATGTCGCGGGGTTACATCTCGACCTGCGTCCCCAACTCAATCACCCGGTTCAGCGGCAGATTAAAGAACCGCAAATTGCCATTCGCATTCTTCAACATGAACGCAAACAACGCCTCGCGCCAGCGCGCCATCCCCTCAAGTTTGGAGGCGATGACCGTCTCGCGGCTGAGGAAGTAGGTGGTGCGCATCGGGCTGAAGTCGAGGTCATCGAGATGGCACAGCTTCAGCGCTTGCGGCACGTCCGGCTCGTCGATAAAGCCAAAGTGCAGGATCACCCGGAAGAACCCTTCGCCGTGGGATTCCACCTCGAAGCGCCGCGTCGTCGGTACTCGCGGGATGTCTTCGTACACCACCGTCAGCAGCACCACTTGCTCGTGCAGCACCTGGTTATGCAGCAAGTTGTGCAACAACGCGTGGGGTACGGCGTCTGGCCGCGCGGTGAGGAACACGGCGGTGCCCTGGACGCGATGCGGCGGTTGCACGGCGATACTGCTGATGAAAATCGGCAGCGGCAGCCCGCCTTCGTCCATGCGCTCCACCAACAGTTGTTTGCCGCGCTTCCAGGTCGTCATCAGCACGAACAGCGCAATACCGGCGATCACCGGGAAGGCCCCGCCCTGTACGATTTTCGGCACGTTGGCGGCGAAGTACACGCCATCGACCAGCAAAAATCCCAACAGGACCGGCACCGCAAGGACCGGTGGCCATTTCCATAGCAGCAGTATCACTGCCGACACCAGAATGCTGGTCATCAACATGGTCCCGGTCACCGCAACGCCGTAAGCCGAGGCCAGGGCGCCGGAAGATTCGAAGCCCAGTACCAGCAGCACAACGCCGACCATCAGCGCCCAGTTCACCGCACCGATGTAGATCTGGCCTTGCTCGGCGCTGGAGGTGTGCTGGATGTGCATGCGCGGAATGTAGCCGAGCTGGATCGCCTGACGGGTCAGGGAGAACGCGCCGGAAATCACCGCTTGCGAAGCAATCACCGTGGCCAGGGTCGACAGGCCGACCAGGGGAATCAACGCCCAGCTTGGCGCCAACAGATAGAACGGGTTGCGCGCCGCTTCCGGGTCACCGAGCAGCAAGGCGCCCTGGCCGAAGTAGTTCAGCACCAGCGCCGGCAGCACGAGGATGAACCAGGCGCGGGCAATCGGCTTGCGTCCGAAGTGGCCCATGTCGGCGTACAGCGCTTCGGCACCGGTCAACGCCAGCACCACCGCGCCGAGGATCGCCACGCCCATGCCCGGGTGAACGATGAAGAAGCGCACGCCCCAGACCGGGTTCATCGCTTGCAACACTTCCGGATGCTGCATGATGCCGTAGACGCCCAGTGCGCCCAGGACCAGGAACCAGGTGACCATGATCGGCCCGAACAGGATGCCGATTCGCGCGGTGCCGTGGCTCTGGATCAAAAACAGCGCCACCAGCACGATCAACGACAGCGGCACCACCCAATGGTCGATGCCTTCGAAGGCCAGCCCGAGACCTTCAATCGCCGAAAGCACGGAGATCGCCGGAGTGATCATGCTGTCGCCATAGAACAGCGCCGCGCCGATCAGCCCGCAGACCACCAGCAACGTGCGCAACTTCTTGTGCCCTGCCGCTGCCCGCCGCGCCAGCGCGGTCAACGCCATGATCCCGCCTTCGCCCTGGTTGTCGGCGCGCAGGACAAACATCATGTACTTGATCGAGACGACCCAGATCAGCGACCAGAAGATCAGCGCCAGGATGCCCAACACGCCGTCATGGTTGACCGGTACGCCGTAACCACCGGAAAACACTTCTTTGAGGGTATACAGCGGGCTCGTGCCGATATCGCCGTAAACCACCCCGACCGCCGCCACCAGCATGCCGATCGGCTTTGCCGCCGAATGCTCGGCACCCGCCGCCTGACTACTTGCCTGACCCATCCAACACTCCTACTACCCAGACCGGACTTCTTGGAAGAAGCACTATGCTTTGTCACGCAGCATGCGCTGTTTTACATGACGTTACAGACGTTTTGTTGACTGTAAAAAATCGGTAAAGCTTAACGGCGCGAAGCATAGCGCAGCACTCGTCGTATTTCCCTTCATAAAGCTGGTCAAGTGAACGTCTCATCGCTAGAATTGCGCACTTTTTGATCAGAGGCGCAACAAGCGCCCGTCTGTCGCCTTGCCGTCTTCGGCTGGAGGCGTCACAAATACCGAGGTTAGACATGTCCACCACTCCTGCGCCGGCCAATCCAAAGGTTGGCTTCGTATCCCTGGGTTGCCCCAAAGCACTGGTCGACTCCGAGCGCATCCTTACCCAGCTGCGCATGGAAGGTTATGACGTTGTGTCCACTTATCAGGACGCCGATGTCGTGGTGGTCAACACCTGCGGTTTCATCGACTCGGCCAAGGCTGAATCTTTGGAAGTGATCGGCGAAGCCATCAAGGAAAACGGCAAGGTCATCGTGACCGGCTGCATGGGCGTCGAAGAAGGCAACATCCGCAACGTGCACCCGAGCGTGCTGGCCGTGACCGGTCCGCAGCAGTACGAGCAAGTGGTCAACGCCGTGCACGACGTCGTGCCGCCGCGTCAGGATCACAACCCGCTGATCGACCTGGTGCCGCCGCAAGGCATCAAGCTGACCCCGCGCCACTACGCGTACCTGAAGATTTCCGAAGGCTGCAACCACAGCTGCAGCTTCTGCATCATCCCGTCGATGCGCGGCAAGCTGGTCAGCCGCCCGGTCGGTGACGTCCTCGACGAGGCCCAGCGCCTGGTCAAGGCCGGCGTCAAAGAGCTGTTGGTGATCTCGCAAGACACCAGCGCCTACGGCGTCGACGTGAAGTACCGCACCGGTTTCTGGAACGGCGCGCCGGTGAAAACCCGCATGACCGAACTCTGCGAAGCCCTGAGCACCCTCGGCGTCTGGGTTCGCTTGCACTACGTTTACCCGTACCCGCACGTCGACGAGCTGATCCCGCTGATGGCCGCCGGCAAGATCCTGCCGTACCTGGACATCCCGTTCCAGCACGCCAGCCCCAAAGTCCTGAAGTCGATGAAACGCCCGGCGTTCGAAGACAAGACCCTGGCGCGCATCAAGAACTGGCGCGAGATCTGCCCGGACCTGATCATCCGTTCGACCTTCATCGTCGGCTTCCCGGGCGAAACCGAAGAAGACTTCCAGTACCTGCTGAACTGGCTGACCGAAGCCCAGCTCGACCGCGTCGGCTGCTTCCAGTACTCGCCGGTCGAAGGCGCTCCGGCCAACGACCTGGACCTGGACATCGTCCCGGACGACGTCAAGCAAGACCGTTGGGACCGCTTCATGGCGCACCAGCAAGCCATCAGCTCGGCGCGCCTGCAAATGCGCGTCGGCCGTGAAATCGAAGTGCTGGTCGATGAAGTCGACGAGCAAGGCGCGGTTGGCCGTTGCTTCTTCGACGCCCCGGAAATCGACGGCAACGTGTTCATCGACAACGGCAGCAACCTGAAACCGGGCGACAAAGTCTGGTGCAAGGTCACCGACGCCGACGAATACGACCTGTGGGCTGAACAGATCTAAACGCAAAAAATACGAAAAGCCCTGCTCTCTTGACGAGATGCGGGGCTTTTTTACGTCTATCGTTTTGTGGGAGAAAGGACTCGCGCCATCCACTGCAAAAGGGGCATTCGGCCATGCGCCAACATTCGGTCATCCACACGCCGAAACAGAGCGACTACCAGGAACTGACTCGGGTCTGGGAAGACTCGGTGCGCGCCACCCATGACTTTCTGCCGGACAGTTACATCGAACTGCTGAAGAATCTGGTACTGACCCGCTACCTCGACGCGGTGATGCTGATCTGCACCAAAGACTCG
The DNA here is from genome assembly GCF_019946675.1 of Pseudomonas sp. BF-B-15. Classification (NCBI taxonomy): domain Bacteria; kingdom Pseudomonadati; phylum Pseudomonadota; class Gammaproteobacteria; order Pseudomonadales; family Pseudomonadaceae; genus Pseudomonas; species Pseudomonas sp. BF-B-15. The sequence continues at coordinate 47,387 of NZ_JAGYFZ010000014.1, read as the reverse complement.
CGCCAGCGCATCACCGGGTTCGCCGGCGTGGCAGCGGGCAAAGTCGAAATGCTCTTCATCGACCCGGCCCACCGTGGCCAGGGCCTGGGCAAGCAGTTGCTGCGTTATGCCATGGAACACCTGAACGCCGATGAGCTGGACGTCAATGAACAGAACCCGCAGGCGCTGGGGTTCTACTTCAAACAGGGCTTTGAGGTGATCGGCCGCACCGAGCATGACGGTATGGGGCAGCCTTATCCGTTGTTGCATATGCGGCTGCGCCAAACCCGGCAACAGTCGAGCAACGGCTGACCTGTGTAGGAGCCGGCTTGCCGGCGATGGACCCGAACGATAACGCGTCCTTTCTGGATAAACGCGGTGTTCCGACCTCCATCGCTGGCAAGCCAGCTCCTACAAATAGCTGTACGGCGTAAATGGAGCCGGGATTAACCGGCGCCCAGCAGGTACAATGCCCACCCCTTTTTTGTTACGGCCCTGTCATGACTGACCCGATACGTCTCTCCAAACGCCTCATCGAACTCGTCGGCTGTTCCCGTCGGGAGGCTGAGCTGTTCATCGAGGGCGGCTGGGTCACCGTGGACGGCGAAGTCATCGACGAGCCGCAGTTCAAGGTCGACACCCAGAAAGTCGAGCTCGACCCGCAGGCCAAGGCCACCGCACCAGAGCCGGTGACCATCCTGTTCAACGTGCCGGCAGGCATGGACGCGGATACGGCCATGGCCACCATCAGCGCCGAAACCCTGAGCGAAGAACATCGCTTCAGCAAACGTCCGCTCAAGGGCCATTTCCAGCGTCTGACCGCCAGCACCGACCTGCAGGCCAACGCCAGCGGTCTGCTGGTGTTCACCCAGGACTGGAAGATCCTGCGCAAACTCACCGCCGACTCCGCGAAAATCGAGCAAGAGTATGTGGTCGAGGTTGAAGGCGAGATGGTGGCTCACGGCCTCAACCGCCTGAACCATGGCCTCACCTACAAGGGCAAGGAACTGCCGCCGGTCAAGGCCAGCTGGCAGAACGAAAACCGCCTGCGTTTTGCGATGAAGAACCCACAACCGGGCGTGATTGCCCTGTTCTGCCAGGCCGTCGGCCTGAAGGTCGTCGCCATCCGCCGCATCCGCATCGGCGGCGTGTCCATTGGCAAAGTGCCGTTGGGCCAATGGCGCTACCTGTCCGGCAAAGAGAAGTTCTAAGACTTTTCACGCCGCCACACATTCTGGCGCCGCGGTTTATGCGGCGCCCACTGCCGACTATCAGGATTGCACACCATGATTCATAACGACGTACTGCGCAGCGTGCGCTACATGCTCGACATCAGCGACAAGAAAGTCATCGAGATCATCAAGCTCGGCGGCATGGACGTGTCCCTGGAAGCCCTGCTGACCTACCTCGACAAGAAAGAAGAGGACGAGGAAGGCTTCGTACGCTGCCCGGACGAAGTCATGGCGCACTTCCTCGACGGCCTAGTGATCTTCAAGCGCGGCAAGGACGAAAGCCGTCCGCCGCAGCCAATCGAAGTGCCGGTGACCAACAACATCATCCTGAAAAAACTGCGCGTGGCCTTCGAGCTGAAAGAAGACGACATGCACGCGATCCTCAAGGCCGCCGAGTTCCCGGTGTCCAAGCCTGAGCTGAGCGCGCTGTTCCGCAAGTTCGGCCACACCAATTATCGCCCGTGCGGCGACCAGTTGCTGCGCAACTTCCTCAAGGGCCTGACCCTGCGCGTTCGCCCGCAATAAGCGACGACGGCCTATGGGCCACCACCCTCACCTGTAGGAGCCGGCTTGCTGGCGATAGCGATCTTAAGGACGCCATCGCCAGCAAGCCGGCTCCTACAGGTCGGGGTGGCAGGTCTGGCTGTATGAATCCCCATTCCGCGCAAAAATAGTGGCTCCGCTTCCAGCGGCTGACGACTAGGGTGTATGCACCCTCAGCTCTCAGGATTCGCCATGCACCCGTACTTTTCCCTGCAAGGCCGCACCGCTCTGGTGACCGGCGGCACCCGTGGTATCGGCAAAATGATCGCCAAGGCCTATGTCGAGGCCGGCGCCACCGTGTACGTCTGCGCGCGCGATGCCGAAGCGTGTCAGCAAACGGCTGACGAGTTGAGCGCCTTCGGAACGTGCCACGCGGTGGCCGCCAACCTGGCCACTGAAGAAGGTGTACTGCAACTGGCCACGGGGTTGGCCGAGCAGATCACCCATCTGGATATCCTGGTGAACAACGCCGGCACCACCTGGGGTGCGCCGCTGGAAAGCTACCCGGTCAAGGGCTGGGAAAAGGTCATGCAGCTCAACGTGACATCGGTGTTCAACTGCATCCAGCAATTCTTGCCGCTACTGCGCAAGGCCGGGTCAGAAGCCAATCCGGCGCGGATCATCAACATCGGCTCGGTGGCGGGGATTTCTTCCTTCGGCGAACAGGCTTATGCCTACGGGCCGAGCAAGGCGGCCCTGCATCAATTGTCGCGGATTCTGGCGCGGGAACTGGTGAGCCAGCACATCAACGTCAATGTGATCGCACCGGGGCGCTTTCCAAGCAAGATGACCCAGCACATCGGTAATGATGAGCAGGCGTTGGCGGAGGATACGGCGTTGATTCCGATGAAGCGCTGGGGCCGGGAGGAAGAGATGGCGGCATTGGCGATCAGTCTGGCGAGTACGGCGGGGGCTTACATGACCGGGAATATTATTCCGTTGGATGGTGGGTTTAGCCTTTAGATTAGTGGTGCAGCTATCGCGAGCAGGCTCACTCCCACAAGGATTTTCTGTGTCCACAGAATCTGTGGCAGACCGAGATCCACTGTGGGAGTGAGCCTGCTCGCGATGGGGCCGGCACAAGCACCGCTGAATGTATGTCGATCGGGTTATCATGCCCGCCTCAATCCTGCTTCGACCCTAAACCAATGACCTACAGCGTTTCCCCCATCGGCTTCGTGCGCTCCTGTTTCAAGGAGAAGTTCGCCATCCCGCGCCAGCCGCAACTGGCACCCGCCGCTCGCGGCGTGCTGGAACTGGTGGCGCCGTTCGATCAGGGCGACGCCGTGCAGGGTCTGGAGCAGGTCAGCCACGTCTGGCTGCTGTTCCTGTTCCATCAGGCCCTGGAAGAAAAGCCACGCCTGAAAGTCCGCCCGCCTCGCCTCGGCGGCAACAAATCCATGGGCGTGTTCGCCACCCGCGCGACGCACCGGCCCAACGGCATCGGCCAATCCGTGGTGAAGCTGGACAAGGTCGAGGCCAATCGCCTGTGGATATCCGGCATCGACTTGCTGGATGGCACACCGATTCTCGACATCAAACCTTACGTGCCTTATGCCGACATCATCGACACGGCGTCCAATAGCATCGCCAGCGCTGCGCCGCAGCTGATTCCCGTGCAGTGGACGGACTCGGCGTTGCAACAGGCGCATGGGCACGCTCAGCGTCTTGAAGAGCCTTTGGTAGAGCTGGTTGAGCAGTGCTTGGCGCAAGATCCGCGGCCGGCTTATCAGACGCCCGCGCCTGAGCGGGAATATGGCGCGCAATTCTGGGATGTGGATGTGCGGTGGCACTATCCGACGCCGGATTCGATCTGCGTCCTTGAGGTCATTCCCGCACAGGTTTAAACGCCAGAAACGAAAAAGCCCGCATGACCTTCTCGGGTCATGCGGGCTTTTCCATGCGCTACGCGATTAATGTAGGAGCCGGCTTGCTGGCGATGGACTGGAACTCAGCGCGTTTATCCTGGGAGAAACGCGTCATCGTTAACGACCATCGCCAGCAAGCCGGCTCCTACAGGTGACCTTCGGTCACTTCTCGACGAACGCACGTTCGATCAGGTAATCACCCGGCTCGCGCATCCGCGGCGAAACTTTCAGGCCGAAGCTGTTCAGCACTTCGCTGGTTTCGTCGAGCATGCTCGGGCTGCCGCACAGCATGGCGCGGTCGTCCTGCGGGTTGATCGGTGGCAGGCCGATGTCGCTGAACAGCTTGCCGCTGCGCATCAGGTCGGTCAGGCGACCTTCGTTCTCGAACGGCTCGCGGGTCACGGTCGGGTAGTAGATCAACTTGTCACGCAGGGCCTCGCCGAAGAACTCGTTCTGCGGCAGGTGCTCGGTGATGAATTCGCGGTAGGCGACTTCGTTGACGTAACGTACGCCGTGGCACAGGATCACTTTTTCGAAACGCTCGTAGGTTTCCGGGTCCTGGATGACGCTCATGAACGGCGCCAGACCGGTACCGGTGCTGAGCAGGTACAAATGTTTGCCAGGCTTCAAGTCGTCCAGTACCAGCGTGCCGGTAGGCTTCTTGCTGATGATGATCTCGTCGCCTTCCTTCAGGTGCTGCAACTGGGAAGTCAGCGGGCCATCAGGCACCTTGATGCTGAAGAACTCGAGATGCTCTTCCCAGTTCGGGCTGGCAATCGAGTAAGCGCGCATGAGCGGCCGGCCGTTGGGCTGTTGCAGGCCGATCATCACGAACTGACCGTTCTCGAAGCGCAGGCCCGGATCGCGGGTGCACTTGAAGCTGAACAGAGTGTCGTTCCAGTGGTGAACACTGAGGACACGCTCGTGGTTCATGTTGCTCATGTACGTGGGACTCCTGGAGATTTTGCCTGCGCCTGTGGTCTGCGCAATTGCATCGCATTCTAATGGCAGCGACAATATCTGTTAAATGGATTATTAAGATAAGGGTTATCGGTTATATCGATATGCGATTTACTCTCCGTCAACTTCAAGTCTTCGTCGCCGTCGCCCAGCAGGAAAGCGTATCCCGTGCTGCGGGCCTGCTCAACCTGTCGCAATCGGCGGCAAGCACTTCAATCACCGAACTGGAGCGCCAGTCCAGCTGCCAGCTGTTCGACCGCGCCGGTAAACGGCTGAGCCTCAACGCCCTCGGCAAGCAATTGTTGCCGCAAGCGGTGGCGTTGCTCGACCAGGCCAAGGAAATCGAAGACCTGCTCAACGGCAAATCCGGTTTCGGCTCGCTGGCGGTCGGCGCGACCCTCACGATCGGCAACTACCTGGCCACGCTGCTGATCGGCAGCTTCATGCAGCGCCACCCGGAAAGCCAGGTGAAGCTGCACGTGCAAAACACTGCCAACATCGTGCAACAAGTTGCCCATTATGAAATTGATCTGGGTCTAATCGAAGGCGACTGCAGCCATCCGGACATCGAAGTGCAGAGTTGGGTCGAGGATGAGCTGGTGGTGTTCTGCGCGCCGCAGCATCCGCTGGCCCTGCGCGGCACGGCGACCATGGAAGAACTGAGCCACGAGGCGTGGATTCTGCGTGAGCAAGGCTCGGGCACGCGCCTGACCTTTGACCAGGCCATGCGTCATCATCGCAGCGCGTTGAATATCCGCCTGGAGCTGGAACACACCGAAGCGATCAAGCGCGCGGTGGAATCAGGATTGGGGATTGGCTGCATTTCACGGCTGGCACTGCGCGACGCGTTTCGCCGCGGCAGCCTGGTGCCGGTGGAGACGCCGGATCTCGATCTGGCGCGGCAGTTCTATTTCATCTGGCACAAACAGAAATTTCAGACGCCGGCGATGCGCGAATTCCTCGACCTGTGCCGCGCTTTCACCGCCGGGGTTCAGCGCAGCGACGAGATCGTGCTGCCCACCATCGCTTAAAGCAGGATCACCGCCCACACCAGCGCGATCATGGTCAACGCCACCAGCTGCGCGGCGCTGCCCATGTCCTTGGCGTTCTTGGACAGTGGGTGCAGTTCCAGGGAAATGCGGTCGATGGCCGCTTCCACCGCTGAATTGAGCAACTCGACGATCAACGCCAACAAGCAGACGGCTATCAACAGCGCCTGCTCGACGCGGCTGACGTTCAAAAAGAACGAAATCGGAATCAGGATGACATTGAGCAACACCAGTTGCCGAAAAGCCGCTTCGCCGGTGAAGGCTGCGCGCAGGCCGTCCAGCGAGTAACCGGAGGCGTTAAGGATGCGTTTCAGGCCGGTCTGGCCTTTGAAAGGGGACATAAAAGTGGCAACTGACCAAAAAGGAGTGGGAAAGCTAGATCAACCAAAGTCAAAAAAGCGTGAAGACGCCAACCTTCAGTGGCTTGAAATTGACTCAAGTTGTTGCAGGAGCAACGCCGCCTGGGTTCGGGTCCGTACATTCAGCTTACGGAAAATCGCCGTGACGTGGGCTTTGATCGTCGCTTCGGACACGCTCAGTTCGTAGGCAATCTGTTTGTTCAGCAGGCCTTCGCAGACCATGGTCAGCACCCGGAACTGCTGCGGTGTCAGGCTGGCGAGGCCTTCACTGGCGGCCTTGGCTTCATCGGAAACGCTGACTGCTTCGAACGCCTGAGGCGGCCAGAACACATCGCCATCCAGTACCGAACGCACGGCTTTCTGGATCACGCTCAGGTCACTCGATTTAGGAATGAAACCGCTGGCACCGAACTCACGGGACTTGACCATGATCGAGGCTTCTTCCTGGGCCGACACCATCACCACCGGAATTTGCGGGTACTGACCACGCAGCAGCACCAGCCCGGAAAAACCGTAGGCGCCCGGCATGTTCAGGTCCAGCAACACCAGGTCCCAGTCGGATTTTTCGTCGAGGCGGGTTTCCAGCTCGGCGATGCTCGCCACTTCCACCAGACGGACTTCCGGGCCAAGGCCCAGGGTCAACGCTTGATGCAAGGCGCTACGAAAAAGAGGGTGGTCATCGGCAATCAGGATTTCGTATGTGGCCATTTTTCAAATGATCCTGTTCTTCTAACAGCTCAAGGCGCAGCCACGGAGCTGCACCAACAGGGCACGTTCAACGCCAACGACGTGGCAATCACGTAAAGAATACGGCGTCTGAAACTACAGCCGCGCCCCAATCGGCGCCAAGCATGCCCAGCGAAACCGGGGTGGTCAAGGTGCCTGGCCGCTACAGTTCTTTGCAGTATGGGCGACAATCAGGCCGTGACGACGGCCGCTTTCGGTACGAAAGGCATCAGCTCGGCATGTGCCGGTGTTGCAACGTTCATTTCCAGCTGATGCTTGGCATCGAGGTAATGTTGGCTGAACACGTCGAAATAAGCGTCCAGTGCCGACGCGGCGTCGACATCGCCCGCCAGATCGAGGCACAACGCCGCCACTTCCGCCGTGCACAAATGCTCGCTGCGAGTCGACCGGCGCAGACGATAGCGCGACAGCTTCTCGGGCAGCAGGCTCAGGATCGGCAATGATTCAAAGTACGGGCTTTTGCGAAAAATCTTACGGGCTTCGGTCCAGGTCGCGTCCAGCAGAATGAACAGCGGTCGCTTGCTGCTATCCACCTCGACGGTGTTGGTCACACGCTCAGGCTCGACGTACTCGCCCGGAAACACCAGATACGGCTGCCATTGCGGGTCGGCGAGCAACGCCAGCAACTGCGGATCGGTTTCCGTGCGCGACCAGATGAACGCATGGTTGTCGCGCACTACGTCAGCGATCAGCCACCCCGTGTTACTCGGCTTGAACACTTCCTTGTTGGTCATGATCAGGCACACGCCCGAGCGGGTCTCGACCTGCGGACGCCAGGCACACAGGCAATGGCTCTCGATCACGCGGCAGGCACGGCAACGCGTCGCCCTCCAGCCTCGGGCCTGAATCGGCTTGATGCCCTCCTCTTCGCGCTGGTCGCGCAAGCGGGCTACGGCGTTGGGGGCGTGGTTCATCGTGGGCAACACCGGCAGACAGGAAAACTCGACACGAACGGCACTCAGGGCGATAAAGGCCGGCAGTTTACCAGAGCGGCCGGCACAAGCCTGTACCGTCCAGACGGGCTCCCCTATAATTCGCCGCCAATGAACGCACAGCCCTGTGGCTGGTCGAACCACCAGTCACCGAACCAGGAGAGTTTCATGCTGCGCCTTATCGTTCCCACCGCTGCCATCCTGCTGGCGTCGTCCTTCAGCGCTCAGGCTGCGTCCTTGAGTGAGCAGAATCTCAACAGAGAGCTGCGAAACGTCGCCGCACAAAGCAGCGTCGGCACGCCACGGGCGATCAACGAAGACATTCTCGACCAGGGCTACACCGCCGAAGGCAATGTTCTGATCAACCACTTGAGCGTGCAAAGCAGCCACGCCAACAAGATGCGGGCTGATCCGAAAGCGGTGTACTTCCAGCTTGGCGCTTCCGTCTGCAGAAACGAGGGGTTCCGCAAGCTGATGAAGAAGGGCGCGATCATGCGTTACGACTTTACCGAGGTGAAAACCAATCGCGCGGTCGGCTCCGCCAGCTTCGAGGAATCGGATTGCCCGAAAGCCACGCCGCCGGCAAAGAAAAAGTAATCAATGGGAATTGGCGCGCCGCTGTTCATCCTCGGCGCGCAGTTCGGCCAACAACGCCTGTAAATAGCGCGAACGCCGCTCGGCTCCCTCCAGACGCCGGCAACACTCCTCTTCGAGACTCAAATGATTGGTCTCGGCCGATGACTTCAATAATCGATACAGTTGCGTATCGATCTCCAGAATGACTCTGGCCATAGCATCCCGCCTCCTTGCACTTCGCCCTTGCTTGAGCGACAAAATCCTTGAACCGCTTGTACCGTGCGCCCTGCCTTTGACGCAAAGCTGTCGTGTCACGTCTGTAATTTAGTAAATCAGAGTGCCGGACACTTGGCGCAGGTTCAGACGAGCGGTGAAATCACCTTGCAAATCGTCAATAAGCGGTTGCCAGGAAAGACTTTGCAGCGCAATGATCAAGTCAGCGAAAACCATCTAGAGGGTCTAGATTCATAGTGTTCCCGTTCACTTTTCAGGGCAGAAAAGGGGCTGCCTGGTTTGCGTTTTCCGATGCGAATGTTTCTTTCATCCAAAGGAACAACAGAGCCTGTACGGAAGGAGAAGTTGATGCCTTACCAACCGAATGACCTCCTCAGCCGTCATTTCGAAGAAAGCGGCCACGACCTCATCAGCAAGGTCGAAGAGCAACTCAACCTGGTTTCACCCAACAGCCCGAACATCCCGATCTACCGCGACATGATCCTGACCGTGCTGCGCATGGCCCAGGACGATCACAACCGCTGGAATGCCAAGATCACCCTGCAAGCCCTGCGCGAACTCGAACACGCCTTCCGTGTGCTCGAACAATTCCGGGGCCGGCGCAAAGTCACGGTATTCGGCTCGGCCCGCACACCGATAGAACACCCGCTGTATGGTCTGGCCAGAGAACTCGGCGCCGCACTGGCGCGCTCCGACCTGATGGTGATCACCGGCGCAGGCGGCGGCATCATGGCGGCCGCCCACGAAGGTGCCGGCCTTGAACACAGCCTGGGATTCAACATCACCCTGCCCTTCGAGCAGCATGCGAATCCCACCGTGAACGGCACCACCAACTTGCTGCCATTTCACTTTTTCTTTACCCGCAAATTGTTCTTCGTCAAGGAAGCCGATGCGCTGGTTTTGTGCCCTGGCGGTTTCGGCACCCTTGATGAAGCGCTGGAAGTGCTGACACTGATTCAAACCGGTAAAAGCCCGCTGGTACCAGTGGTGCTGCTGGACGCTCCAGGTGGCACGTTCTGGCAAGGCGCACTGGATTTCATCCGCAATCAACTGGAGGAGAACCGCTACATCCTGCCGACCGACATGAAGCTGGTGAGCCTGGTCTACAACGCCGAGGAGGCAGTGGAGCAGATCAATCAGTTCTACAGCAACTTCCACTCCAGCCGCTGGCTCAAGCATCAGTTCGTGATCCGCATGAACCACAAACTCAGTGATGCTGCGCTCGAGCACATGCAACAAGCGTTCGCCGACCTGTGCCTGAGCGATCACTTCCATCAGCATGCCTACAGCGGCGAGGAGCACGACGAACCGCAGTTCAGCCACCTCGCTCGCCTGGCCTTCACCTTTAACGCCCGTGATCATGGACGACTGCGCGAACTGGTGGACTACATCAACCTGCCGGAAAACTGGGCGCAGTCCAAACCCCAGGCGCAACAACGCACGCGGGAACCGTCAAAGGTTACGTGAGGAAAAGCACGGCAGCGTACTCGCCCCACCCGTAGGAGCCGGCTTGCTGGCGATGGACTCAAGTGCGACGCGTTGATTCAGACAGCACACGTCATCGTTAACGACCATCGCCAGCAAGCCGGCTCCTACAGGTTATTGAGTTGCCTGAGTTTCTCGGAACTTTATGAAGAGGCAAAAAAAAACGGCCCGCTATCGAAATAGCGGGCCGTTTTTGTTTAATCATCCATTCCTCGACCGCTGAACAAGCGGTTGATCATTTCCATGGAATATCCCCGATAAGCGAGAAACCGTCCCTGCTTGGCGCGTTCCCGTGCGTCTATCGGTAAATGCCCGGCAAACTTGCGCCGCCAGGTATCTTCCAGTTGTTCCTGCCAGTTGATACCGCTCTCACGCAGTGCGAGTTCGATGTCATTGCGTTGCAGGCCACGCTGGCTCAACTCTTCGCGAATACGCAAAGGGCCATAGCCGGAACGGGAACGGTAGGAAACGAAGCTTTCGAGGTAACGGGATTCGGACAACAGGCCCTCTTCCGTCAGGCGGTCGAGTGCTGTGTCGATCATTTCAGGGAGAGCGCCGCGCTGACGCAGTTTACGCGTCAGCTCGACTCGACCGTGCTCGCGTCGCGCGAGCAGGTCCATTGCGGTTCGCCGCACCGCGACGAGTGTATCGAGTACGGCGGTCATCGGATCAATCAGATATCAGCGTCAGCCAGGTCATCTTCAGTCTCTTTGACCGCAGAAGCTTTGGATTCCGCTACCGATGACGGAGACAGCAACTTGTCACGCAATTGCTTCTCAAGTTTCGCCGCGATTTCCGGGTTGTCCGCCAGGAACTTGGCCGAGTTGGCCTTGCCCTGACCGATCTTGGTGCCTTCGTAGGCATACCAGGCACCGGACTTCTCGACGAAACCGTGCAGAACACCCAGGTCGATCATCTCACCGTTCAGGTAGATGCCCTTGCCGTAAAGAATCTGGAACTCGGCCTGACGGAACGGCGAAGCGACCTTGTTCTTCACAACCTTGACGCGGGTTTCGCTACCGACGACTTCATCACCTTCTTTCACCGCGCCAGTACGGCGGATGTCCAGACGAACCGAAGCGTAGAACTTCAGCGCGTTACCACCGGTGGTGGTTTCCGGGCTGCCGAACATCACGCCGATTTTCATACGGATCTGGTTGATGAAGATCACCAGGCAGTTGGCGTTCTTGATGTTACCGGTGATTTTACGCAGCGCCTGGGACATCAGACGGGCTTGCAGGCCCACGTGCATGTCACCCATTTCGCCTTCGATTTCGGCCTTTGGAACCAGGGCGGCTACGGAGTCGACGATGATCACGTCAACCGCGTTGGAACGCACCAGCATGTCGGTGATTTCCAGGGCCTGCTCACCGGTGTCCGGCTGGGAAACCAGCAGGTCGTCGACGTTGACGCCAAGCTTGCCGGCGTATTCAGGATCGAGGGCGTGTTCGGCGTCGACGAATGCGCAGGTCGCGCCGGCTTTTTGAGCCTGGGCGATTACCGACAGTGTCAGCGTGGTTTTACCGGAGGATTCAGGACCGTAGATTTCAACGATACGGCCTTTTGGCAGACCGCCAATGCCGAGCGCGATGTCCAGACCCAGAGAGCCAGTGGAAATAGCCGGGATCGCCTGACGGTCCTGATCGCCCATACGCATTACGGCACCCTTGCCGAATTGACGTTCGATCTGACCCAGGGCCGCAGCCAAGGCTTTCTTCTTGTTGTCGTCCATTAAAGTCCTCACGTAATCAATAAGGCCTGACGGCCAACACCTGTATAAGTAGCCAGTATTATTCCACAGCGATTCAGGATCGCCTACCCCTGATTTGAGATTTCTCCCGAGGCATGGCGCAGCAGCCCCTCTAGCGCGGCCTTCACCGTTTGTCGGCGAACCTCATCGCGGTTGCCGGGGAAGTGCTGCACCTCGCTGAACACCCGCTCCCCCACCCCCCAGGCCAGCCAGACCGTGCCGACCGGCTTGTTCGGCGAACCGCCATCCGGCCCCGCCACACCGCTGACCGCCACGGCAAAATACGCCCGGCTTTTTTCCTGGGCGCCACGGACCATGGCCTCGACCACTTCGCGACTGACCGCCCCCACCGTCGCAAACAACCCGACCGGGACATTCAGTTGCTCGGTCTTCTGCCGGTTGGAGTACGTCACATAACCGGCCTCGAACCACGCCGAACTCCCCGGAATCCGGGTGATCGCCTCGCAAATGCCGCCGCCGGTACAGGATTCGGCTGCGGTGACATGAGCATTGAGAACCTGCAGGCGTCTGCCCAGTTCGGCGGCCAGTTGGGTGATTTCTTTCACGGTCATCTCCTGAGCGGGCGGAATGGGACTACCGTACACGAGCGGATCACGCTTGCAAGTTACAGGATCGATCAAAATGTTAGCGACCGAGCGCCCTGATATAGGCCTGACAGGCCTGCAACGCAATCAGTGCACGGTCGCCGGCGTCGGTGATGGCGATAATTCGTTGAGCATGCGCCGGGTCAAGTCGGGCTCGAACGGCGCCATGATCCACGCTGCCGGTGCTGGCGGCGGTTGGCACTGCACAGGCTGAGGCAGCGTCATGGGCATCGAGGAGGACTGACAGCCGCACATCAGCAGTGGCAAGACGATCGCGCAAGCGACCTTGATCACGTTGGGCATCGCTCAGCGCTCGGTAATGGGTGTGTTCGCTGGCCGATAGCCGCTGTTCCAGCGCCAGCCGTTTATCCTGCTCGGTCTGTTGTCGAGTGGCGGCCGCCAGGGTCAGTTGGTTGAGCATCTCGGCGTGCGCCCTGGCCTGTTCCGCCAGTTGCCGCCCATAACGCCCATCCTGAAATCGCCAGGCCAGCGTTGCCGAGCCACCAGCCAATACAGCCAGCAACACAACAACGCCAACCACCCGCCACGACCCCGGGATCAAACCGAAGGCTGGCATAACACCGCCCTCGCCCGCGCCCAGAGTTGCAAACGATCCTGCAACCCGTTCAACCCCCCGTTGATCCGGCGGGTGATGCTGTTGAACTGGTCACGATCAGCCAGCTCGTTGAGGCCGTTTTGCCCCCAGAACCAGGCGGCGGATTCGGCGGCCCATTGCGGTTGTTCGAGCAGCTCCGGCGAGGCCAATAATCGCTCGTCGCCGAATAACCCCAGGCTGCATTGTCGGTAGTTATGACGGCCAGTGACCTGGATGAGTCCACGCCCACGATATTTTTGCCCGTCGCCATCGAGCGCGGGAGTATTACCCAAACGAGCGGCCAGGGTGCCGGTGTCGTACTTGCTCAAATACTGATCACCGCCGAGTTCGCGCACATAGTGCAACTGCCCGGATTCGTGACCGACTTGCGCAAGGAAAGCGGCGCTGCGTTTGGGCGTGTTGATGTCATGGCCATCCATGGCGCTATTGAGAGCAGAAATGAAAACGCCCGCTTGGCTGCGGGCGTTGGGAAGTATTTGCTGTAATTGCAGGACAGTAAGCGGCATGAGTGATGTTCCGTTCGCCATTGATCCGCCAGACCGGCGCCAGTGCATTTGATTGCGTTACTACGTGGCATCCGGACACTTCGCCTCGATCATGCAGCGATAGCTTTGATATTTGTCACCGCTGGCAATGACCTTTTCGATCGACCAGTACCCGCGCAGGAAATCCGGCCAGGACTGGTCGAGCAACAAGACACCCTCGGCGGACAACGCCGGATTGCCCGGACAGCTGATTTTCACCTTGAGCTTTTCACGCAGCAATTTGCGTACTTCTCCCTCACCGACGTCCCTGGCCTCCGTTTCATTCTGGCAGAGCCGACCGATGACCTTGAACGGCGGGCTACCGGTTTCAATCACCCGCATCACCCCCGCTGCCGCGTCCCACCAACTCGTCTTGCAGCCCTGGTTTTTCGCCCGGACGGTGTCATCGAGCGTGGCGGAAATGAAGGCGCGATCGCCGGGTCGATTGTTGGTGGTCACCGACAGTTTCACCTGGGGCAACACCTTGCCCGACAGTGACTTGGTCTGACTTGGGAGCGCCAGCACATACAGCTCATTCATCGGTTTGGCGATGGCCTTGTATATGCCGGCGAGGCGAGTCAAAAACGCCATGTCACTTTCGTTGGACTGATCGATGTGGTCGATTTTTTTCAGTGCCAGTTGGGGTGCCACCCGTGGCGAAAAACCATGCCGCTCAGCGATCTCGCGAAACAGCGCACCCAGGGTGGTCGGCCCATGACTGGCCGATCGACGCTGCAGGAAGCCGGTCTTGTCATCGGCACTGAACGGCGCTGCGGTTGCCACCAGCGTCAAGCGCAGCGGGAACAACGTCGGCGTCAGGCGAGACACCGTGAACTGGCCCTTATCCACCAGACTGGACTCCGCGTAACCGACCTTCAGGCCAATCTTGCCGCCCAGGATCGGCAGCCCCTCAAGCCCTTCCAGATCGAGCGTCAATGTCAATTGATCGGACTCGGTACCGGCGGCATCAATGTGCTCCCAACTGATCAGGCGCTTGTTGATCAAGTCCTTATTAGCCCCATAAATCTCTACCTCTGGCGTAAAACCCAATGCCATGAAACCTCCTTAATCCCACGCGGAAACCGGCGTGGTCACCACAGGTTGTGAGTCAATTTCCGGCAGGACTACCCAGATACCCGCAGGTAATACCGCCCCCTGTTCTGCCAGCGTGGGGTTGAGCCGCCACAGTGCCTCTTCGACGGCGTCGTCACAGCGACCCAGTTCGCGGTACAGCAGCAGGTTCACCGAATCACCGGCCACACTTCGAACTCTACGCATGGATGAACTCCGACAGGTCTATTGCCCAACCGACGACCATCGCCGTGCCGTCATCGATGATCACGCTTTGGGTTTCCGTCACCGTGTTGATTCGCCAAAGCCCCCAGTTGCGTCCGATGCCATCCACCAACGGCACCGGCCTGCGCTGCTCCTGCAACGTGCGCAGTTCATCGAGCCGCTCCATGGCCACCGCGTACATCGACGTCCCTGTAATCTTCATCGTTTGGGCTTTCTGCCCGGTCTGACTGGATTTCGGCTTGCCGGTCACAATGTCCAGTTCCACCCAGCCACCGTCCGATGTGTGCACGATGTTGTGGTAGGCGAAGTTGCGGGACAGGCCGAAAATGAAACTGCCCAGGATCATTTGCTGGCGCATTACCTGCCTCCATCGGTCAGGGCCGCACCACGTCGGGTGGCGAGGGCGTTGGTGGACATCAGTGGAACAAACTCGCCGTGGAACTGCGTTTGCAGCTGCTGCGCCACGATCGTCCGGATGTGCTCGGAGCTCTCCCCACCGGTGCAGGTGACCTGAATCGACGGTGAGTAATTGATCTGCTGGTTTTGTGTCGGCGCGCTGGTCAGTTCTTTACTGACCTGATCAGGAGCACCGAGCTGATCGGAAGGTGTGGCCAGTTTTTCCCCCAGCCAGGATCCGGTGATACCGCCGAGAAAACCTCCGATGGCCGTGCCCACGCCTGGCAATATCAGGGTGCCTAGCGCGGCGCCAACATAAGAACCGGCCATCATCCCGGCGGAGGAAGCGATGGCTTTGGTATCACCATTGGCGACACCTTGCGCGAGATCGACCCCGGCGCCGAGTACGTTCCGCCTTGGTGCTTTTTTAGGGAGCAACGTGCCGACCTTGGCCACTTTGCCGAGCAACGGGCTGGCCTGCCCGGAGCCCGAGAACGACACCAGACTTTGAGCCTCGGCAATTACAGGCCTGACGGTCCGAGGCTGCACAGTGACCTCGATTGGCGATTGATCCTTGGCACTGCTGCGCCCCCCGGCCTTGCCTCGTTTGGCGTCCCGGGATTGCTTACGCGCCTGATCCCCTGTGTACCCAAGACTGTCTTTCGTTTGTTTTTCCGGGGGTGGATCTTTTTTGGCCTGATCGACGTCGCGATTGTCCTCGCTGATCAGCTTGCCCAAGCCGAACGGGATTTTCGGCGCACCACGTTTGATAATTTTTTTGGCAACGTTGGTCAGCGCTTCGGTTGCAACGGCAGCGCCCACGACAGAGGCGATAGAACCCAACGTAACCGCAGCGCCTGCCAACACGGTGGAAAGCGTGGAATTGTTCTCGGCAAACGTACCGAGCTTGTCGACTTGAACGGAAAGCGACGTCAGCGGACCGGAAATGTCCGGAGTCACTGCGCGGCCCAATCTGCTGAAACTTGCACTCAAGGCATCGCTGCCGGTTTTCGAAGGGGTCCCCGTGTCTTGGGCGGATTGCGCTTTCGCGACGTTGCCTTCGAGGTTCGAAGTCGCAACAGGCGCGTTATCGGACTTCAGATGATCGGCTGCGCTGTTGTCGCGCGGGCTCGCCGTTGCGATTTGTTTCGGCGTCGTGCCCGCGGCCCCTCCGGCCTCGCCGCTACCGGGAACAATCCCACGGAAGTCAGCTGCACTGACATTCAGGCTTACGGTGCCCAAGTGGTGGGTCACGTCATTCGCCGCGATGCCAGGGAGACTGGATTGTGCCTCGCTGTCCGTGACAGGCTCCTCTGCGCCCCACTTGAGTACAGATCGTGTGGAAGACAATAGCGCTGTCAGCGACATCAACACTTCACCCAGCTTGTTCTGCCCCGCGGTCAGTAATCGGATGTCCAGGCTGACTGTGTTCAGTGCCTGGTTGAGCTGCGCCAATGGGGCCATTAAACCTGCCAATCCGAGAGTTGCCACGCCGGCGCCCACTGTTAGCGATCCAACGCTATTGGCCGTCACACTGGCCAGTGAATATTGACTGTCTGCCATCCCCCTCTACTCCTGTTTGACGCCAAGGCGATTGATCGCAATGTCGTAGCGGCGCAAGGCCTTGCCGACGTCCCATTCCAGAATGTCCGCTTCACTTATCGGATAAATGAGCGGCACCACATCGAGGATTACTTCGATGTCGCGCTCCGAAAGAAGGCCGCCGGTTTGTTTAAAAAATCGTCGATTCGCACCTGCAATTGCGTCCAGTCAGGCACGGTCAAACTGGCCAGATCGGGCAGCATCAGGCCGGTGCAATGGGCCGTGATGAATTCGGCGCGTTCCTTGGCGGTCTTGAGTTTTTTCATCGCCTTGGTCGCACGCAGCACCGGCATTTCCAGGGTCAGCGTGGTCAGGGTTCGACCCGCCACGGTGAGCGGTTGCAGCAAGCTCACTTCGTCGGGATCGGCCGACGGTTGTTCACCCTCGTCCGCTTGTTCAAGGAAATGCGACGTCGGCAAGGTCGACATCTCATGCACGTACTGCGCGATGCTCACGTAGTCCGGGCGTTTGAGTTGATCGAGTTCCTTGACCGACAAACCGGTGGCCAGCAGCGCCAGCTCGAAGAACTGATCGTCCTCATCATCGCCGGCACGGGCAAGGGCCTCTTTCTGTGCGGCGTAGTACAACGGTTTGAGTTGAATCTGTTCGATCTCCGACTGATCGTCGGCGGTGATCGGCGACAACAAGGCGTGAACGGGAGGCGTCCAGGACATGTGATGAATTCCTTGATGAATCATGAAAAGGGATTGAGCAATGCTCCTTGTGGGAGCGAGACCGGCTTGCCGGCGATAGCGGGTTCACATTCAAAAGTGATGTCGACTGACACAATGCAATCGCGAGCAGGCTCGCTCCCACAGTTCGGTGCTCGCAGTGCGACTTAAGGGATCAGCACCGCGCGACGGGCGTCGCCGAGAATGTCGACGCCGTTGAGCACGAACTTCTGCGTGCGCACGTCGATGTCGATCACCGGGATGCCGTTTTCCAGGCGGTTGTAGGTGCGGCAGGACAGCTCAAGTGTGGTGAGGGGTTTTTCGCCCATCTTCAGCTTGGCCTCGGTCAGCGATTTGAGCTTGCCGCCGACGGTGTGGTAGGTGAACCAGGTGTTGCCATCCTGATCCTGACCGGCTTCACGGACGTTCAACAAAATGTCGTCGCCCAGCTTCACGCCGAGGGAGAGCATCACTTCGGCGCCGACGCCTTGCAAAATGAGGGTCGCGCCCAGCACTTTGCCGCTCTTGATCATTTCTTCGGCGATGAAGCGCCCGCCCGCCATCGCTTCCATATCGAATTCGATCTTCGGCGGGGTGAACTCTTCCACGGTGGCCGACAACGGCAGACCTTGCAGGGTGGCCGCGATGGCCTGTCTTACGCGGTTGGTAAACATTAGAGAACGTCCTCCAGGAACTGCTCGATGATTTCATCGCGGGCATTGAGTTGATAAACCATGTGTTCGTTCGGCGCGTAGCGGCCGTAGTCGATGACCACGTACCAGGTGCCGTTCTTGTACTTCTCGACGCTGTTCAATTCCGGGTGCAGGTACACGCTGCCGCCGGGGATGGTTTCGTCGGCGACCAGGGTTTGCAGCCAGTCGTTGATGCGCTTGACCTCCTGGTCCATGAACGACTTGGTGAGGTTCTTGGCCATGGCTTTCTGGCCGGCCTTGACCAGCTTGCGGCTGATCGCATCTTCCAGGCCGACGTAGCTGATGAACTTGCCGGTGATGGAACGGTTACCCAGCAGCGAGAAGCCGCCGAGGATGGTGCGGGCGTAGTAGCTGACGCCGTAGCGGTTGAGCAGATCGCCTTCGGTGGATTTGTCGAGAATGTTGTATTCCACGACGCGCGAAACGTCCTCGGCAAAGGTCACCTGATTGCCCGGGCTCTCCCATTGCTTGACCTTGGCCAGGGCCGCGATGGCCAGGCTCGACGGCGACAGGAACACGTTTTTCTTCGCTGCCTTGGAGTACACCGATGGCATGTTGTGCACCAGCAGGCAGCGGTCGAAACCCAGTTCCGCGCCGCCCAGTTCCTGGCTGTAAGTCACCTGGTCGGCGACCGCGGCATCCTTGCCGTCGAGCACCACACGGGCCTTGATGCGCTTGCCGAAAGACGCGAACTCACCGGCCACGGCTTTGGTGCTGGTGAAGCCCGGCGCGCCGATGATGGTCAGGTCCTCGGGCACGCTGCCCAGTGCCGCGAGGCCGAGCTTGCGGCCGGTCAGCGGATCGACACCGCCGATGACGTTGTTCAGCGTGTCCGCCGGGGTCGCGCCTTCTTCGACGATGACCACGTAGACCGGCACCTTGACCACTTTCAGGATCTGGAAGACCGCGTGATACAGCGTGCCTGCCTCGGTGCCGGTCGGATCGAGCAGCGCCTGGGTGGTGAAGCTGTTGATGCGGAACGGCGCATTGCGTGGAATCAACGGGTCCGCCTTCGGCGCGGTGCCGATCAGACCGATGACGTTGTCACCCAGGCCACCCATGGCCTCGGGGGATTCGGTGGCATTGACGGTAATGCCGTTGTGCTCGAAGTTCAAAACCTCAGCCATGGTTATTCAGCCTTCTTGGCAGCAGCTTTTTTCGCTGCGGTGGATGTAGAGGCCGAATCGGCAGCCTCGGCTTTTTTCAGCTCCAGACGACCAGCGCTGCGTAGCGCACTGGCCTCCACATCGAGCAGTTGCAGTTCCTGGCCGATGCTCGACCAGTGGCCACCCCCGGTAGGGAATGGGAGGAGCACGGTGTACGTTTGGCGTTCTGCCATTTCTGTTTCTCCATAAACGAAAAAGCCCCTTGGGTAAGGGGCTGTCGGGTGTTGTGTGTGTTTGTGTTGCGGATAAGAAAACGCCCCGGCGGTGCGGGGCGTTTATTGGGTGTGTTCGGCGATCCAGGACGGAGCGACCGAACGATGCTGGGTATCGGGGAAGTCCGGTGATTGAGGCCAGTCGCGCAGTGCCTGGATGTACACGAGCAACTCACCGAACTGCTCTGCGGTCAGCGTGGTATGCCCTCCGATTTCACGCTGATCGCGATGACGCTCACGTAACCACATCAGCGAAACCAGTTCGGCATCGCGCCACTTTCGCTCATCGTCCGCTTTCGTGGTCGTGGGCGCTGTTGCGCTCTGGATGTACGCCTGAACCTCTTCATCAGACATAGGCACCAACCCGGCAGAGATAAAGTGCGCGGGAGCGTCATCTTCATAAGCATTGACGTTACCGGTCTGTGGATTGTGGAAATACTTCATGGGCGCAGCTCCGACCAGACAGCATTGACAGGGCTTGAGAGGGTCACGGAATAAGTGGTTCCGACCGGGACAACGAAGGCGGCGTGAAAGCCTGTGGTCGTGAGAGTTACACCACCACAGGTGGCTGTGACCGAGCCGGACTGGATTGCCACTTGAACCTGAATCGGTCGACCGGTGGTGTTGGTGTAGACGGTGCCACTCACGCGACTGGCGGTGACGTTCTGCCAGGTCTGGCCATCACCTACGCCGCGTGGTCTGGCTTCCAGGCCTCCCACTTGTGCCGCCAGGCCCGCCACGTCGATGGTTCCCTGATTGACCGGGGCGTTCCAAGCTTTGATGCACCACATCACCGCCAGGTTGCGAGGTCTTGTAGAACCCGCAAAAACACCGGTCAGCGCGCCTGTGACTACACCAGACCCGGTCACAACAACTTGCGATGGATAATCTGATACTGCAATTGAATCAAGCCCATAAGTTGAAATCGGAGAAGCAGCAACACCGCCTAGGCCGGCCATTACGAGTCCGTCTGCGGAACCTGTAGTGTCAGCAACCCCCATCGTGCCTTTCTGCCAACTGCCGATAGCGCGACCGGAATCTATTCCGCGTCCATGATCCCAGCCTCGCAGGAACTCGCCGCGAGTCTCAGGCAGTCGGGTAGATCCGACGGGATCTCCTGCCACGTTATATTTTTTGTCCAGATACGCAGCCAGCTCGGGATAAACAGAATCCACAAAAAGGCTGTTATCCGCCTCAAGGTAGCCGGGAGGAACGGTGCCCGATGGGAACGGCACAAGCGCGCCCACTGGAACGGCGGCTTTCAGCTTTTGCACTTCCTTGACCAGTTCACCGACGTCAACCTGCCCCTGGTTGATTGGGGCGTTCCAGGCCTTGATGCACCACATCACCGCCAAGTTGCGTGGACGAGTGACTCCATAGCTAGCATCGTTTCTGGTCGGGGTAACGATCGCTGTCGGATTTTGGACAGACATCATTGCTGTCGGGTAGTCCGACAACAGGCAATCATCCAGACCAAAATTTTTGTGCGCCAATGAAGCTCCTGGCGCAGCACTCGTATTGTCATAGTCCGCAATTACGTCAGCAATCGGCCCGGCACCAACACTATGAAATGTCCCTTTTTGCCAACTACCGATTGACCGACCAGCATCCACCCCGCGACCATGGTCCCAACCACGCAGGAACTCGCCGCGCGATTCGGGAAGACGAAAATTGCCCGTACCTTCATTGCCCTGATTGAACGAAGTCCCCAGGTACGCGAACAAATCCGGGTAAGTCGCGATGCTCTGCACACTGCCATCAATTTCAAGGAAGCCCGCTGGCACTGCGGTCTTTGGAAAGGCAACAACAGCCCCGACGGGTAGTGCCGAAGCCTGTGCAATCAGCGCTTCGATTTCAGGCTTGGTGTAAGTGTCCTTGATCCCAAAACCAGCCAGCGTTTCCGGATTAGCACCCGCAATAGCGCGGCCGTACTTATCGACCGTCAGACTCTTGTAAGTCCCTGCCTGAATCCCCGTTCTACCGGCCAGCATTTCAAAGCTCAGCGCCGTAGTCCCCAGCGTGATCGGCCCGTTCGTCACCAGGTGCCAAAGCGAATCACCATTCGCCGCGCCCTCCTCGACCATCACCGTCAGGCCCGGCGTTACCTTGGCGCTGGCATTGGCATCCGTCGCCCGCACCCAGGCGCCGTTGGCCGCCACATAAAGGCCGTTATCCTTCGCCAGCGTTTGCGCCGTCACCAGCACGCGCTGCCCGGACAGCACCGCGACGCCATCGATTTGCTGCGCGCCACTGAGCACGATGTTTTCCGTGGTGGCCACGCGAACGGATTGCTTGCCATCGAGCTTCGCCAGTTCGTCGGCGAGATAACCCATCACCCACGCCCGCGTCGCCTTGACCACGGTGTCGTCGATCAACAGCGTCACGAGCGACGCGTTGCTGGTCTCGAAAATCGAGCGAATGTAGAACTCTTTGCCCGATCCCGAGGTCGCCAGCACCGGTTTGAACGACTCCGGGTATTTGACGATGGCGTAGAGGATGCCAGTGTCGGTCCAGAGCCCGGCTTCACGCACATACCAACCGCCCTCTTCTGGCGGAATGGTCACTTCGGCGAGCAGCCAGCTCGGGTTCTTCTCGTCCTGGAACAGGGCATTCAGTGGCCCGCGCCACACTTCTCGTTTAAGCGCCGTGGCGGTTGCCGCCGGGTTGTAAACCGCGCCGCCGCCGTCACCGACCGAAATCTGCGACAGTTTGATCGGCACGCCTGCCGCCTTGCAGGCAGTTTCGTAGGCGATCCCCGCATTGGTAAGCAGGGTGTAATAGTCGGCCATTTAGGACCCCTGAGGATAAATAGTGGATGTTTCAACGGCGTAGAGCCCGGCGGCCATGAAGGCCTGCCCCGAGGCTTCGAGCCCTTCGATGACAATCGGATAAACCGTGGTGAGTTCGCCGCACACCGTCGCCGCGCCAATGACGTGACTGCCGAATGCGCTCAAGCCGACGGACACCGACAGAACGTCGCGCTCGCTTTTGGCGTCCGCCAGACGCCGGTCGAGACGAGCGTCGATTTCTTCGCTGTAGGGTTGCTCGGTAAATGCCCTGACGGAAAAGCTGTAGGGCGCGCCCGGCGGTGTCTGCTCGTACCAGGCACGCACCTCAGGCATTAGCCGCAATCCTTTCGCGGCGTTTTCCAGGGCCTGGCGTGTCCCGGCCTGCCGTGCGGTGGGCCAGGCCAGTTCAACGGTCAAACGCTTTTCCGCCTCGGCGGCCTCGGTGCTCCATTCGCTGACACCACGATCCGCTGCGAGATAAGGCAGAAATACCTGAGGCGTCGAGGTCGGGTTCATCAGCTCGGGGAACGGCGGCGCGATGCGGTCAAGCAATGCACCGAAGCCGATATCGAGGGCTTTTTCCAACGGTGAGCTGTTGGCTGGCAACAGGCTCGGGCGCGGCGTCTGGTCACTCATAGCGTGAGCACCTCGACCTCGACCCCGGTGCAGTAAGGCGCTTCAAACGCCGTCGTCACAATCGGCTCGACCGGTTCGAGAATGTCCAGTTGAACCGCGCCGGCACTATGCAGCGTGTAGTCGATCCAGCTCGGATCGATCCGCCCTTCCAGTCGATGACAGCTCTGGGCATACGCTTGCAGTTGCTGTTGCGCGGCAACCTTGGTCAACCCCGAATCAGGGCCGGCGTTGATTCGGGCGACGACGCGGATTTTGTAGTTTTTGATATGGGCGCTTTGCACCGTGACCCGATCCGTTTCCGGTCGGACGTCAGGCCGGGCGAAGTGCCGGCGCACGCCGTCGAGCAGTTCATCGGACGCGGTGCCATCGCCCTCCCGTGCCAGCACCGTGACCATCACCTCACCGGGCGCGGTGCGGCGTCCATTGCCGTCCTTGACCTGCGCCGCGTAGCCGTCCGGGTCGAAGGTGTACGTGACCGTCACCTCGCCCGGGGCATGAGTGTCCACCTTCACCACAGGACGCTCGCCGAGGGTGAAGACCTCGCGGCGATATTGCATGCGTGAACCGGCAGCCGGTGCGTGTGGCGCCAGGTAATAACGCAACCGGGCGTCGTCGTCGCTTTCGTACACGGGCGCAATCGGCGGGAATGCCGCCGGGTCGCCAGGGTCCAGCAACTGACGCTCAAGCCCCATGTCCGCGAGGCGGGCATCGAGGTTGCTGCCAGTCGCCCACCAGGCCAGCATCTGCTTGATGCGGGCGTTGTATTTGCGTTCGTGGATTTGCAGGCGCACACAAAAGGCCTCAAGGGCCAGGGTCAGCAACTCGCTTTCGTTTTCGAGGCTGACCTTGATCTTTGCCGCAGACTCGGGAGCGCGGGCGCCAACGTACTCGACGACAAACGTCTTGAATTCGGCGAGCAAATCCTCGAACGCTTCGACGGTGACGATCGAAGGTTCGGCCAACTGGTTCTGGCCGGGTATCAACATGCTCATGTCACCACCTCGAAGGTCTGTTTGCGGTTTTGCCAGGTGCCGGCGAATCGCAGGACCAACCCGGCGCCTTGCCGGCTGGCCACAATGACCTGCGGCTGGAAATCATCGATGCCGTTCTGCGGGTTGTAGAACGCTTGTGCCGCGTGGCTCTGGGCAAGCATCAGCAAGTCGTCGCCGAGGTTGCGGCCCAGCAGTTCCGGGATCAGCGAGCCATACAAAGGACGCTTCTGCCGGGTACCCAACGGCGTGGTCAGCGCTCGGGTTGCGCGCTGTACAAACTGCGGCCAGTCATCGACCGCCGCCCCGGTGTTTCTTTCGATTCCGATCATGGGAAACTCTTTATGCGGTACTGATGACGCGTCCCTGGTGATCCACCACCGGGCCGCTCAGGTGCACACCGGAAGCGTCGAGTCGCAAGCCGACCGCGCCCAGTTGCAGTTCGATGGCCTCAGGCGTGATCGCAAGTCTCGCCGGCCCGAGATTCAACTCGAGCGCTTCGCGAGAGCCATTGAACGCCGCCGGGCCGTTCTTCCAGTGCAAGGCATGAAGGGCGTCGTCGTAACCGCTTTCCGTACCGTCCAGATAAAGGCGACGCGTCAGCGAAGCCTGGGTCGAGGCGGGTGGAAACCGATTACCGTTAAGCCCGAACAACGCCACGGATTGAGCGCCGCCCTCGCCGCCGCCATGGTTCAGCAACAGGCATTGCTCGCCGACCGAGGGGATCCGCGACTCGCTTTGCGCCCCGGCGCTGGGGTTGAAAAAACGGATGGCGGGCGTCAGCAATCCTGAGTGGCTGACCCGGCAGGTATTGCTGGCCGCATCAACTTCCTGGCACACGCCGATACGACACAGGCTGTCTGTGCGCCGGTGCACGTCTTCAAGTTCGGCCTCCATCTCGGCCAGACGCTCAATGATCGGGCCAAGCTGCTGACGTAAAAGCGCATCGAACATGGCTCAGTCCTCAAGTGCGGTGTATTGGTCCGGGTCGTCGATGTTCGAGACTTCCCAGGTTTTGGCGAATTTCGGGATGCCCAGCGGGTCCTCCAGCAGCAATGCGCCGAGGTAAATCGTCTGGGTAAAGGAGAGGGTCCAGGCGAGGTACTCCTGCGAACCGCTGATGAGCGTCGACGGCAAGGCATCGATGTTCATGGGCAGGTCGCATTGACTACCCGGCAGGCCCCAACGGTTATCCGTGGCCAATCCCTTGAGGACACTCGCCAGATCAACAGCGGCCAATCCCGGATTACTCAGCGTCGGCGGCACAATGATTTGCATCGAAACCGTCAAGACATGGGCGATGCGCCCATCAAGGGCGCGGTCGCCGGGTGCATTGCGTTCGATGGCGATCAGGACCCACGCCTGATCGAACGTGCCGTCGAAGTCCTGACGGCCTCCGACCTTCAAACCCGGGCCAACTGCACGCAGCGCGTCGGCAATGGCAAAAAACAGACGCGACGGCTTATCGATGTCGAGGGACATAAGTGGCTTCCATTCAAATTTCGAGGCGTCCGGCTGCGTGGGTTCATGCAGCGGACCGGGGATGCCGGAACGGCAAAGGGACCTGGCTTTATTGATCCGGGCGGGAATCACGCGGCGGCACTTCACACACACCGATCCGCTTGGCCGCCCAGCGCTCATAAAG
Organism: Pseudomonas sp. BF-B-15; assembly: GCF_019946675.1. Taxonomy (NCBI): domain Bacteria; kingdom Pseudomonadati; phylum Pseudomonadota; class Gammaproteobacteria; order Pseudomonadales; family Pseudomonadaceae; genus Pseudomonas; species Pseudomonas sp. BF-B-15. The sequence goes on along the minus strand of NZ_JAGYFZ010000014.1, from coordinate 21,813 downwards.
GCCAATGGCGACATCGGCGCCGGCCATCGCCGTAAGGCAGCCGAACGCGCCGGCCGCCCAGATAGACAGGCCGGCGGCGTACAGCAGCATGATGGCCGAGACCCCGCAAATCATGCAGGCCCCGGAACGCAGGGCCAGACGCCGCAGCAATGACCAGCCGCGAGCGCCCTCCTTGTCGGCACGCCACATTTCGCCGGTTACCCCGCCCACCAGGGCGAGCACGATGACCAGCCAGATCGGCATGTCCAGCAACGCTTGTTGCTCGTTTGTCATGTCTCGCCTCCTGGGGTGAATTGCGTAACGAAAAGGTCCCGCGAATACGAGACCATAAATAGGGGGCGCGTGTCTTTCCACGCTACCTGTCGAAGACCATCGTCCTGATTTTGCTTCGGATAGCAGGCCTGCCCATCGACAAGCCTGCCCTTCAACCACGTTACCGGGCGCAGAACTCAGGCAATGCCGGTGAGTTGCCCCCATCGCATACCCGCTATCAAACGTTTTCGTTACGGCGCATAGCCTGCAGCAACGCATAACCCTTCCACGTCAGTTGATAAAGTGGCGTGCCCTTCGGGCCAACGCCTTCGTTGGAGAAATAACCCCCGTCCATCAGCAATTTGAATTGGAACATCTCCTCTGCCTGCGCTGGACGATTGAAGGTTTTCTTGACCAGATCCTCCATCTCCACACCCGCAACGGGTGCGATCGCTTCGCACGCATTCATGAACGATTGGGCTACACCTGTAAAACGTTGCATATGTTTCTCCTGAACGATTAACCCAACAGCTCTATGCCAATTGGGAAGTTGCGGCATGTGCCGCTTCTTTGTCGCTCAACGGCGATCGCTCAAGGCTCGCGGCCTTCACGTGATTCAATGTTCCGCATCGGGAGCATTTGATCTGGAGCTCGGTGTACTCACCCACCCGGGCGAGCAGTCTTTTGCACTGCCCACATCTGCAATCTTTCAACATCACGACGCCTCCTGGCTTGTGTCGAATCCTTTCTGTGGATGAGGTTGATCGACCTCATACGAGGTAGGCATTCCAAAAAGCCCGGCGCTTGCCGGGCTTTTCAGTAATGCGGTCCTTCGCGTTGACCTTTCGGCGCTACTGGCGCGGTACGGGTCCATTCAGATTGTTTTTCCGACCGCGGTCCCTGCCCGCCGGATAACTGCTTCTGGTGCTTTACGCTGCACACCCGGGTCAGTTGCCAACCCTCTGAACCGTTGAGGCCGGTTCATCGCTGCCTTTGTCGTGGAACTAAAGAACTTCGTTTCGAGCTGCTTTGTTGAGCGGCTTGAGACAAAGAATATGCATGTATGCATATACAGTCAATGCACAAATGCATTTATTTATGCATTACAAATGCGCTGACGCATGGAAGCCCCACAGACAAAGGCGTTGGCGGTTTTCAGCAGGCGAAAAAAAACCCGCACGATGACGGGTTTTATCTGACAGCGATGAGGTTAGCGGGCGTACATGCCCCACCAGAAGACGTGGCCGAGGATGACAATCTGCTCTTCCTGGATCTCCTGGAAGGTGTAGTCCTCGTCCGGATGTTCATCGCGATTGAAGCTGCGCAGGCGAATCCCCGTGGGCAGGCGATAAAGCTGTTTAACCCGCAGTTGACCGTTGTGGTTGATCGCATAAAGGTCGCCATCGACGATATCGCCGATCCCGCACTTGCCGGCATTGACCCCCACGGTGGCGCCGTCGCGCAGTACCGGCAGCATGCTGTTACCACGCACCGTCACGCATTTGGCCTGGTCGAACTGCACACCGTTATGGCGCAAGCTGCGCTTGCCGAAGCGCAGGCTAGAGCGCTCGCTTTCTTCGATGACGAATCTTCCTGATCCAGCAGCCAATTCAACCTCGCGAAGAAAGGGGACCGACACCTCGTCGTCATCGACAGGCGTATCGTCGTCCCACAGGCTTATGTCCTTGAGTTCGGAATGCAATTCATCGCGACCGGAATGGGCGGCAGGCGCGACATCCGCGCGGCCACGCAACTGATCAGTGCTCACGGCGAAGTACTCGGCGATCTTCGAAATGTGCTTATCCGAAGGATCGACAATCTTCCCGCCGAGGATCCGCGAGAGAGTGGATTGAGGCACGCCGGTGCGACGGTGAAGCTCCGTGGGGGAGATCCCGTGCTGATCGAGCAGCGCTCTTAAGACGGAAGAAACATTGCGTTTTTGCATAACGCGCATAGTGCTTGATCTTTTTTACCGAGGCAAATGCAGAATTGCATAATTCATGCATAGACAGCAGAAATGTATCGCACAGCTTTAGTTGCCTGCGTCGGGCGGACCGCCCATGGTAACCTTGCGCCCATCGCGGAAAAGCCGGGCCGATGTCCCTCCTTTGCCCTACACCTTTCAACGAATTTGCCTGATTATCCGATGAATAAAGCACTCTCCGATCTGTCCTCTCACACGCCAATGATGCAGCAGTACTGGCGCCTGAAGAACCAGCACCCCGACCAGTTGATGTTCTACCGCATGGGTGACTTCTACGAGATCTTCTATGAAGACGCGAAGAAGGCCGCCAAGTTGCTGGACATCACCCTGACCGCCCGTGGGCAGTCGGCCGGTCAGGCGATTCCGATGTGTGGGATTCCTTACCACGCCGCGGAAGGTTACCTGGCGAAACTGGTGAAGCTCGGCGAATCGGTGGTGATCTGTGAACAGGTCGGCGACCCGGCGACCAGCAAAGGCCCGGTGGATCGGCAAGTGGTGCGGATCATCACGCCGGGTACGGTCAGTGATGAAGCGTTGCTGGATGAGCGTCGGGACAACCTGATCGCGGCGGTGCTGGGTGACGAGCGCCTGTTCGGTCTGGCGGTGCTGGATATCACCAGCGGCAATTTCTCCGTGCTGGAGATCAAGGGCTGGGAAAACCTGCTGGCGGAACTGGAGCGGGTCAATCCGGTGGAGTTGATGATCCCGGATGACTGGCCGAAGGATTTGCCGGCAGAGAAACGCCGTGGGGTTCGTCGTCGGGCGCCGTGGGATTTCGAGCGCGACTCGGCGCTGAAAAGTCTGTGCCAGCAGTTTTCGACCCAGGACCTGAAAGGTTTTGGTTGCGAGAACCTGACCCTGGCCATCGGCGCTGCCGGCTGCCTGCTCAGCTACGCCAAGGAAACCCAGCGCACCGCCCTGCCCCATTTGCGCAGCCTGCGCCATGAGCGCCTGGACGACACCGTGGTGCTGGATGGCGCAAGCCGTCGCAACCTGGAACTGGACACCAACCTGGCCGGTGGCCGCGACAACACGCTGCAATCGGTGGTCGATCGCTGCCAGACCGCCATGGGCAGCCGCTTGCTGACCCGCTGGTTGAATCGTCCGCTGCGGGACCTGAACGTTTTGCTGGCGCGCCAGACCTCGATCACCTGCCTGCTCGACGGTTACCGTTTCGAAAAGCTGCAACCGCAGCTCAAGGAAATCGGTGACATCGAGCGGATTCTCGCGCGCATCGGTTTGCGTAATGCGCGTCCTCGCGACCTGGCGCGTCTGCGCGATGCCCTCGGCGCATTGCCCGAGCTGCAAGTGGCGATGGCCGAGCTGGAAGCGCCGCACATTATTCAACTGGCGAAAACCACCAGCACCTACCCGGAACTGGCGGCCCTGCTGGAAAAAGCCATCATCGACAACCCGCCTGCGGTGATCCGTGACGGCGGCGTGTTGAAAACCGGTTACGACAGCGAACTCGATGACCTGCAATCGCTCAGCGAAAACGCCGGGCAGTTCCTGATTGATCTGGAAGCACGCGAGAAGGCCCGTACCGGTCTGTCGCACCTGAAAGTCGGTTACAACCGCATTCACGGCTACTTTATCGAGCTGCCGAGCAAGCAGGCTGAATCGGCGCCGGCCGACTATATCCGTCGCCAGACGCTCAAAGGCGCCGAGCGCTTTATCACGCCGGAACTGAAGGCGTTCGAGGACAAGGCGCTGTCGGCCAAGAGCCGCGCCCTCGCCCGCGAGAAGATGCTCTACGAAGCGCTGCTCGAAGACTTGATCAGCCAATTGCCGCCGCTGCAAGACACCGCTGCTGCCCTGGCCGAGCTGGATGTGCTGAGCAACCTCGCCGAACGCGCGCTGAACCTCGACCTGAACTGCCCGCGCTTCGTCGACGAGCCGTGCATGCGCATCAGCCAGGGTCGTCACCCGGTGGTCGAGCAAGTGCTGACCACGCCGTTCGTGGCCAACGACCTGAGCCTCGACGACAACACGCGCATGCTGGTGATCACCGGTCCGAACATGGGCGGTAAATCCACCTACATGCGCCAGACCGCGTTGATCGTACTGCTGGCGCACATCGGCAGCTTCGTGCCGGCGGCCAGTTGCGAATTGTCGCTGGTGGACCGGATCTTTACCCGGATCGGTTCCAGCGATGATCTGGCCGGTGGGCGTTCGACCTTCATGGTCGAAATGAGCGAAACCGCCAACATTCTGCACAACGCCACCGAGCGCAGCCTGGTGCTGATGGACGAAGTCGGTCGCGGCACCAGCACCTTCGACGGCCTGTCCCTGGCATGGGCGGCGGCTGAACGATTGGCGCAGCTGCGGGCTTACACGCTGTTCGCCACGCACTATTTTGAACTGACGGTGCTACCGGAAGCGCAACCGCTGGTGGCCAACGTGCACCTCAATGCCACTGAGCACAACGAGCGCATTGTATTCCTGCACCACGTGCTGCCTGGGCCTGCCAGCCAGAGTTATGGCCTGGCCGTTGCACAACTGGCCGGCGTGCCAAGCGAAGTGATCGTGCGCGCTCGCGAGCACCTGGGTCGACTGGAAGCCACCGCGCTGCCGCATGAAGTGCCCAAGGCTGCCAAAGGCAAATCGGCCGCGCCACAGCAAAGCGACATGTTCGCCAGCCTGCCGCATCCGGTACTCGAAGAACTGGCCAAACTGGATCTGGACGACCTGACACCGCGTCGTGCACTAGAAATGCTCTATACACTAAAGACACGGATCTAACGCACTTGCCTGCAAGCTGTTAGAATCTCGCGCGGTTTGGGATGCTGCAGGCTAATAGCCTGGCCTGCAGACTATCGCTCCCAAACCTGGCGACCCCAACGTGAAGGGGCTCCGCTGCCGCCGCCTGAGGAGAAAATTAGAAATGACCTTCGTCGTCACCGACAACTGCATCAAGTGCAAGTACACCGACTGCGTAGAAGTCTGTCCGGTGGACTGCTTTTACGAAGGCCCGAATTTCCTGGTGATTCACCCGGATGAGTGCATCGACTGCGCACTGTGCGAACCAGAATGCCCTGCCGTGGCCATCTTCTCCGAAGATGAAGTCCCGGAAGAGATGCAGGAATTCATTCAGCTGAACGTTGAGTTGGCCGAAATCTGGCCGAACATCACCGAGAAGAAAGAATCGCTGCCCGATGCCGAAGAGTGGGATGGCGTCAAAGGCAAGATCAAAGACCTCGAACGCTGATAGACCCTGCGTTCCCGAAAAGGCCCCTTGCGGGCCTTTTTGCTTTTGTGCAGGCAAAAAGTTGATAACGCAAAAACCTGTAGGAGCCAGCCTGCTGGCGATGGATTCAAGTGCGCCGCGTCTATCCAGGCAGCACGCGTTACCGTTGACGACCATCGCTGGCAAGCCAGCTCCTACAGATTCTGTGTCGTGTGAGAAAACCGGGATCACGCCACTCCTGTAGGAGCCAGCCTGCTGGCGATGGATTCAAGTGCGCCGCGTCTATCCAGGCAGCACGCGTTATCGTTGACGACCATCGCTGGCAAGCCAGCTCCTACAGATTCTGTGTCGTGTGAGAGAACCGGGATCACGCCACTCCTGTAGGAGCCAGCCTGCTGGCGATGGATTCAAGTGCGCCGCGCCTATTCAGACAGCACGCGTTGTCCGGTCGTTTTTCGCGGGCAAGCCTCGCTCCTACAGGGAATCGCGTTTGCTTTTGCTTTTCACCACTCATCAGGCCGAGCGTTAGCTCGCCTTCAGCTTTTGATCTTGAGGTACACGCCCCCTCGAGAGGCCGAGTGGAGGTTCTGCGCAGTGGGCAACCCGGCATGGATGCCGGGTTAGCCGCCCCCGGCCATGGATGGCCGATGGCGGCGGGCCCACGGAGCAGGACCGGAGCGAGGGCATGCCGAGCATTAGCGAGGCACCGAACGAAAGGGGCAAGAGCCCTTGGTTACTTGGGGCTCTTCCAAGTGACTCGCCGCAAGGGCGAAACCAATAGCCGCCGTTACCGCAGGAATGGATATGTACACCACCAGCAAGAGATTGGTCGGCCCAGAGGCCGCCATCGCTAGCAAGCCAGCTCCTACAAGGGAGACCACGCACAACTCGAAAATAATGTGGCACCCAAACCAAAAAAAAGACAAAAAAAGGGGCGGTTTGACCCGCCCACATTTTTTCCCTATTCCCTGTGTTCCTTTTCATCGTCCTGATGAATCGCATCCTGCAATGTCCTTTCCCCTCATCCTTGAAGGGCGTGTCTGTCCGTCGACACAACCTGAATACTAGAGAATTCCCGAGCAAGAGCAATCACCCTCCGCGGCAAAAATCCGCTGTCACATGCTCCTGATTTTTATAAATACCTATAAAAATCAAAGCATTAAAAAAATCATCGGCGAACAGTAGTCGTCTTCCAGGGTGTAAAAATAGCGAACACTTACGCAAGAGTAAGCCAAGACTTACACCGCAAGACTACAAACATATCGTCATTGCAGGAGCATCAGCCAGACAACAAAAAGCCCCGAAACAGTCGGGGCTTTTTGCATGCCGCTCAAGCGATTTGCTTATTGGAACAGCGACTCACTCGACAGGCCATTTTTCTCCAGAATCTCCCGAAGACGCTTCAGGCCTTCAACCTGAATCTGTCTGACGCGTTCCCGGGTCAGGCCAATTTCCAGGCCTACATCTTCCAGTGTGCTGCTCTCATGACCGCGCAGACCGAAGCGGCGTATCACCACCTCGCGCTGCTTGTCGGTCAGTTCCGAGAGCCATTGATCGATGCTCTGGGACAGGTCGTCATCCTGCAGCAGTTCGCATGGATCGGTCGGACGGTCGTCGGTAAGGGTGTCCAGCAGGGTTTTATCCGAATCCGGACCCAGTGAGACATCGACCGAAGAAACCCGCTCGTTCAGGCCCAGCATGCGCTTGACCTCGCCCACCGGTTTTTCCAGCAGGTTGGCGATTTCTTCGGGTGAGGGTTCATGATCGAGTTTTTGCGTCAGCTCCCGTGCGGCCCTCAGGTACACGTTAAGCTCTTTGACCACATGGATCGGCAACCGGATGGTCCGGGTCTGATTCATGATCGCGCGCTCGATGGTCTGACGAATCCACCAGGTTGCGTAGGTCGAAAAGCGGAAGCCACGTTCGGGGTCGAACTTTTCTACCGCCCGAATCAGTCCGAGGTTGCCCTCTTCGATCAGGTCCAGCAGCGACAAGCCACGATTGACATAGCGTCGGGCGATTTTCACCACCAGCCGCAGGTTGCTTTCAATCATGCGTTTGCGCCCGGCCGGATCGCCACTTTGCGACAAGCGTGCAAAGTGAACTTCTTCTTCGGGGGACAGCAGAGGGGAAAAGCCGATTTCATTGAGGTACAGCTGCGTGGCATCGAGCGCACGCGTGTAATCGATGTACTTGTGTTGCTTTAACGAGGCGGAGTGTCTGGATTTGGCACGAACGGAAGGTGGAGCAGCCCCTTCATCATTCGACATCGAATCCGTACCGATGCCGGTCTCCATCAGGAGAACCTCATCGTCGATGTCAAACTCCGGCACTTCTTTACTGAGAGCCATTGTTATAGTCCTTTGGTGAGTTCGACCTCAGGCTCAAGCGGCGCCTTTATCCTTGGCAACGCTGGAGCCTGTTCCCTCTACGTGACGGAACAGGCTGGTAACAAATCAACGACGTGGCAGGAACTGCAGCGGATCTACAGGTTTACCTTGTCGGCGAATCTCAAAATGCAGTTTCACCCGGTCTGTACCCGTTGACCCCATTTCGGCAATTGTCTGTCCGACCTTGACCTGCTGCCCCTCCCGAACCAACAGCCTGCGGTTGTGACCGTAGGCACTGACGTAGGTGTCGCTGTGTTTGATGATGACCAATTCGCCGTAGCCCCTTAAGCCACTCCCGGCGTATACCACCGTCCCATCAGACGCAGCTAAAACAGGCTGTCCCAAATCCCCGGCGATATCAATTCCTTTATTCAAACTACCGTTTGAAGAGAATTTTCCAATGAGAATGCCATTAGAAGGCCACCCCCAGCCGGTCGGGGCCGGGCCTGCGGGAGGCATCGGAGCGGGTGCTGGCTTGTTGGCGACGGACGGTGCAACCACCGTTGTCGTCGTAGTTGCGCCATTTGGCTGGCGCCGGATTACTGTGGTTTTACTCGACGATGAAGGCGTCGAATCGGCCGGGCTGGCCACCGCCGTAGGCGTTGAACCGGTGCGACCGTCAAAGCGAATCGTCTGACCCGGATGTATCGTGTAAGGCGCAGGAATGTTGTTGCGTGCGGCGAGGGCTTTGTAGTCCCAGCCGTAGCGGAAGGCGATGGAAAACAAGGTGTCTTTAGGTCGAACCACATACTGACCCGTGGTCACTGCCGGACGCTGGGCCACGGCATTGTTGCGATCGACGACGCGTACGTCGCTCGACTTGTTGCTGGAACAACCGACCAGCAAGGTACTCAAGACTAGGCCAGTCACCAGGCGCTGAAAGCTCGTTATACCCATTCGCTGCGCAATGACTGTGAGACTCACCCGCCGCTCCCTTTGTGGTGGCTGAAATATTGAATTGCCGCGCTCCCGGCATGAAGTGTCACCAGTATAACGGGCTGTGCAGGCTTTACCTTTAATGAAGCGAAGCACACGTTTGCTACCTGACGATGAAACCCGTTTAACCGATCGACGCCGCTGTAAGACAGAGGTAATCGAAGAGAATTCACAGCGCCCGGACAAATGCTCAGGCCAGGGGGCCGTTGAGCAATGGAACGAAACGCACCGCCCCCAGAACACGCCTGGAAAACCCGTGTTCTTCGCGGATGATCAGCATCAACTGTTGCACTTCACCCGAACCGACCGGTATGACCAGTCGCCCTCCAGGTGCCAACTGATCGAGCAAGGCCTGAGGTACATCGGTCGCCACCGCCGTCACGATAATGCCGTTGTACGGCGCCAGCGCAGGCCAGCCTTCCCAACCATCGCCCCAGCGGAAAACCACATTGCGCAAGTTCAGATCAACCAGGCGTTCCTTGGCCCGGTCCTGCAGAACCTTGATGCGTTCGACGGAAAAAACCCGCTCGACCAGTTGCGACAGGATTGCGGTCTGATAACCCGAGCCCGTGCCGATTTCCATTACCTTGTCCAGAGGCCCCGCTTCCAGCAGCAGCTCGCTCATGCGGGCCACCATGTAAGGCTGGGAGATCGTCTGGTTGTTACCGATCGGCAACGCCGTGTCTTCGTAGGCACGGTGCGCCAGCGCTTCGTCGACAAACAGGTGTCGTGGCGTAAGGCGGATCACTTCCAGCACCTTGGTGTTGGAAATGCCTTCCTCGTACAACCGCTGAATCAGGCGCTCGCGGGTACGTTGCGAGGTCATCCCGATACCGCGATGCATCGGGTCTTGTTCACGAGCCATCAGCGCAGTCCCTCCAGCCAGCCGTCGAGACTTGCGAAAGCATCATTGAAGGTGCGATCCAGTTGCAGCGGCGTGATGGATACATAGCCTTGCATCACCGCATGGAAGTCGGTGCCCGGGCCGCCGTCTTCGGCGTCCCCTGCGGCGGCGATCCAGTAGCCGGACTTGCCGCGCGGGTCGACCACTTTCATCGGTGCCGCGGCGCGGGCGCGATGGCCGAGGCGCGTCAGCTGGATTCCGCGGATGTGGTCCAGCGGCAAATTGGGAATGTTCACGTTCAGCACCGTGCGCGGTGGCAGGTCAAGGTCAGCGTGGGCTTCCACCAGTTTGCGCGCAAAGTAAGCGGCTGTGGGAAGGTTCTCGACCTGCCGTGAGACCAACGAAAAGGCAAACGATGGCCGCTTCAGGAAACGCCCCTCGAGGGCCGCTGCCACGGTACCGGAATACAACACATCGTCCCCCAGGTTGGCGCCCAGGTTAATGCCGGAAACCACCATGTCCGCTTCGCGCTCCAGCAAGCCGTTGAGGCCCAGATGCACGCAATCGGTCGGTGTGCCATTAAGGCTGATAAAGCCGTTGGCCAGGGTTTGCGGGTGCAACGGACGATCGAGCGTCAGCGAACTGCTGGCGCCGCTTTTGTCCTGGTCCGGGGCGATAACCACGCATTCGGTGTAATCCGCCAGCGCAGCATAAAGCGCGGCGAGACCGGGTGCGGTTACCCCATCGTCGTTAGAAATCAGAATACGCATGGGCTGTCCGTCTGCCCCACCGGCACCAGATCAACAAGCTCGCGCACCAATACAGTGGCAAAGCATCCGGCCGGCAGGACGAATTCCAGTTGCAGAATGTCAGGCTCGGGATAATGCCACGTCAACCCACCAATGGGCAGCCGCAGGATGCGACGTTCGTGGCTCATTCCGGCATTAATCAACCAATCGCGAAGGTCTGCTTCGCGGGCGGCGATTGCCTGCTCCAGTTCATGGACAGCGCCCATCGCCGGCGAGTCACCTTCACCCCACTGCGGGCCGGTCGGGTGCAGGTCGAGAATCGCCAGTCGCGGGTCGCTGCACTCGGCCTCACCGGCCGGGAAAAAACTGCGGCTGTCGGTAAACGCCAACAGATCGCCAACCTGCGCTTGCTGCCAGGTGCCATCAGCGACGCGTGCCGCCAAAACTTGGTTAAACAGAAAACTGCGGGCGGTGGAAAGCAGACGCGAACGCACGTTGCGCTGCTCCGGCAAGGCCTTGCGCGCGGCCCAGCTACGGGCATCGACCACGTTGCCACCGTCAAAGCCGAAACGCTGGGCGCCGAAATAATTCGGAATACCTTGTTTGGCGATCAGTTGCAGACGCGCTTCGATCGCCGCTTTGTCGCCAGCGAATTGCGTGAGGCGCAAAGTAAAACCGTTGGCCGAGTGGGCACCGCGTTGCAGCTTGCGTTTGTGCCGACCGGTCTTGAGGATTTTCAGCGTATCGTTTTCCGCCGCCGACAGATCAGGGTCGGCCTTGCCCGGCAGTTGCACGCTAAACCACTGACGCGTCAGCGCCTGACGGTCCTTGAGACCGGCGTAACTGACGGTGCGCAACGGCACGCCCGCCGCCTTGGCGATTCGACGTGCTGCCTCTTCGGTATTCAGGCCGCGTTTTTCCACCCAGATCCACAGGTGCTCGCCGTCGCCGCTGAGCGGAATATTGAGGACTTCATCGACCTGGAAATCTTCCGCCGTAGCTTTCAGTACAGCCGTGCCGAGGGCTTCACCATAGGCACGCGGGCCAAGCAATTGCAGTTCGTTCATGCGCGCAGCAACAAGGCAACGGAGTGCACGGCAATACCTTCTTCGCGACCGACAAAGCCGAGCTTTTCGGTGGTGGTAGCTTTCACGTTCACTTGATCCAACTCAACTTGAAGATCCGCGGCAATCAGCGCACGCATCGATTCGATATGCGGGGCCATTTTCGGCGCCTGGGCGACGATGGTGTTATCGACGTTGCCGACTTTCCAGCCCTTGGCGTGGACCAGTGCGACGACATGACGCAACAGCACACGGCTGTCGGCACCCTTGAATGTCGGGTCGGTGTCCGGGAAATGCTTGCCGATATCACCCAGCGCAGCAGCGCCGAGCAAGGCATCGCTCAAGGCGTGCAGCAGGACGTCACCGTCGGAATGAGCGAGCAGCCCGAAGCCGTGTGCAATGCGCACGCCGCCCAGAGTAATGAAATCGCCTTCAGCGAAACGGTGCACATCATAGCCGTGGCCAATACGCATAAAAAAACGCCCCGATTTTTGTCAGGGCGTGATTCTACCTGCTTTGTCAGTCATTAGGCGCTTAGAGCACGTCCATGATGCTGCAAGTGTTCATCGATAAAGCTGGCGATGAAGAAATAGCTGTGGTCGTAGCCCGGTTGCAAGCGCAACGTCAGCGGATGACCGGCCAGTTTGGCCGCCTGTTGCAGGGCTTCAGGCTTGAGCTGGGTGGCGAGAAAATCATCTCGATCACCTTGGTCGACCAACAGCGGCAGCTTCTCGTCAGCCTCGGCAATCAGCGCACAGGCATCCCACTCGCGCCACTTCGAACGGTCTTCGCCCAGGTAACGGGAAAAGGCTTTCTGACCCCATGGGCAATCCATCGGATTGTTGATCGGCGAGAACGCCGACACCGACTGATAACGCCCCGGATTGCGCAACGCACAGACCAGCGCGCCGTGACCGCCCATGGAGTGGCCGCTGATACCGCGCTTGTCCGAAGCCGGGAAATGGGCTTCGACCAATGCCGGCAATTCCTGCACGACATAGTCATGCATCCGATAGTGCCGCGACCAGGGTTCCTGCGTGGCATTCAGATAAAACCCGGCGCCTAGGCCGAAGTCCCAGGCACCGTCCGGATCACCCGGCACATCGGGACCGCGCGGGCTGGTGTCCGGGGCAACGATGATCAACCCAAGCTCGGCGGCCATGCGCATGGCGCCGGCCTTTTGCATGAAGTTTTCGTCGGTGCAGGTCAGGCCGGACAACCAGTACAGCACCGGCAGTTTGCCGCCCTGCTCCGCTTGCGGCGGCAGATACACGGCAAACACCATGTCGCAACCGAGCACGTCGGAGCGATGCCGGTAGCGTTTGTGCCAGCCGCCGAAGCTTTTCTGGCAGGAGATATTTTCCAGGCTCATGACCGACCTCAGAAATGAATGACGGAACGGATGCTTTTTCCTTCATGCATCAGGTCGAAAGCCTTGTTGATATCTTCCAGGCCCATGGTGTGGGTGATGAACGTATCCAGCGGGATTTCGCCGGTCTCGGCCATTTCGACATAGCTCGGCAACTCGGTACGACCGCGCACACCGCCGAACGCCGAACCGCGCCAGACGCGACCGGTGACCAACTGGAATGGGCGGGTAGCGATTTCCTGACCGGCACCGGCGACGCCGATGATCACCGACTCGCCCCAGCCTTTGTGGCAGCACTCAAGTGCGGCGCGCATCAATTGGACATTGCCGATGCACTCGAAGGAAAAGTCGACGCCGCCATCGGTCATGTCGACGATGACTTCCTGGATCGGACGGTCGAAGTCTTTCGGGTTCACGCAGTCGGTTGCACCCAACTGTTTGGCGATCTCGAATTTGGCCGGGTTGATGTCGATGGCGATGATGCGCGCAGCCTTGGCTTTTACCGCGCCAATGACCGCCGACAGACCAATACCGCCAAGACCGAAAATCGCCACGGTATCACCCGGTTTTACCTTGGCTGTATTAAGTACCGCGCCAATGCCGGTGGTGACACCGCAGCCCAGCAGGCAGACTTTTTCCAGTGGCGCTTCTTTAGGAATCTTGGCGACGGAAATTTCCGGCAGCACGGTGTATTCGGAGAACGTCGAGGTGCCCATGTAGTGGAAAATCGGCTGGCCCTTGTAGGAAAAACGCGTGGTGCCATCTGGCATCAGGCCTTTGCCCTGGGTCGCACGAATCGCCTGGCACAGGTTGGTCTTGCCCGACAGGCAGAATTTGCACTGGCGGCATTCCGGGGTGTACAGCGGGATCACATGATCGCCGACAGCGACCGAGGTCACGCCCTCGCCAATCGCCTCAACAACCGCGCCACCTTCGTGGCCGAGGATCGACGGGAAGATACCTTCCGGGTCTGCGCCCGACAGGGTGTAGGCATCGGTATGACAGACACCGGAGGCAACCACACGCAACAGAACTTCACCGGCCTTGGGCAGGGCGACATCGACTTCAACGATCTCGAGGGGTTTCTTGGCCTCGAAGGCAACGGCGGCGCGCGACTTGATCATGTTGGTTCTCCAGTGAATAAAACGAGACAGTGAGTGTAATACAGCGCCTTACGGTGAATAATCCGGACAAAAGCAAAACATTATTGCTACACAGGGATAATCGTTAATGTCCGAAAACCGCTGGGAAGGTATCGACGAGTTCGTCGCCGTGGCCGAGTGCAGCCAGTTTACGGCGGCGGCGGAGCGCCTTGGGGTGTCTTCCTCCCACATCAGTCGCCAAATAGTACGCCTCGAAGAACGCCTTCAGACGCGCCTGCTGTACCGCAGCACCCGGCGAGTCACGCTGACCGAAGCCGGGCAAACGTTTTTGCAGCATTGCCAACGGTTGCAGGACGGTCGTGAAGAGGCACTCAGAGCCGTCGGCGACCTGACCAGCGAGCCCAAAGGCATGTTGCGCATGACCTGCGCAGTGGCCTACGGCGAGCGCTTTATCGTGCCGCTGGTGACGCGATTCATGGGGCTTTATCCGCAACTGCGGATTGATATCGAACTGAGCAACCGGCAACTCGATCTGGTGCATGAAGGCCTGGACCTGGCGATCCGTCTCGGCCGCCTTCAGGACTCACGACTGGTCGCCACGCGACTGGCACCGCGACGCATGTATTTGTGTGCGTCGCCGTCCTACCTGGAACGGTATGGTCGCCCACATAGCTTGTCGGAATTGAGCCGCCACAACTGCCTCATCGGTAGTTCGGACCTGTGGCAACTGGAACAGAACGGGCGGGAATTTTCCCAGCGGGTGCAGGGAAACTGGCGTTGCAACAGTGGGCAAGCGGTGCTGGATGCGGCGTTACAGGGCGTCGGGCTCTGTCAGTTGCCGGATTACTACGTGCTGGAGCATCTGAAAAGCGGGGATTTGATTTCGCTGCTGGAGGCTCATCAGCCGCCGAACACTGCCGTTTGGGCGCTTTATCCACAGCAGCGGCATCTGTCGCCGAAGGTGCGCAAGTTGGTGGATTATTTGAAGGAAGGGTTGGCACAAAGACCGGAGTACCGAAGCTGATGTAAATCATTGCCGGATTTGCTGTCTGGACTACCGCTTTCGCGGGCAAGCCCGCTCCCACAGTTCACCGAGTTCCTTCAGAAAAAGAATGCGACCGAATGTGGGAGCGGGCTTGCTCGCGAAGGACGCGACGCGGTTTCAGAATGATGAAAGCACTCTAGCGGCGATTGGCCCAGCGTTGTCTCAACCATTCAAGATCTTCGGGACGTGTGACCTTGAGATTGTCGGAACGCCCTTCGATAAGGCGTGGCGATGAACCAGCCCACTCCATCGCCGACGCTTCATCAGTGATAACAGCATCCGCCACCAGACTGTCCGCCAACGCCCGATGCAACGCGCCAAGTCGAAACATCTGCGGCGTATACGCCTGCCAGATCACGCTGCGATCCACGGTTTCTAGGACACGACCGTGCTTGTCGACCCGCTTCAGGGTATCGCGTGCCGGAACCGCCAGCAGCCCGCCGACCGGATCGTCAGCCAGTTCAACCAGCAACTTGTCCAGATCATCGCGGCTCAGATTCGGTCGCGCAGCATCGTGGACCAACACCCAATCCTCATCGTCCGCACCCAACGCATGCAAGTGCAGCAAGGCATTGAGCACCGACCCGGAACGCTCGGCGCCACCGTCAACGCGTTGAATACGCGAATCGCTGGCGCATGCCAGGTTGGGCCAATAAGGATCATCAACAGCCAGACTGACCACCAGCCCCTTCAGGGAAGGATGATCAAGGAAACAGCCAAGGCTGTGTTCAAGAATAGTGCGCCCGCCCAGGTGCAAGTATTGCTTGGGACGGTCTGCGGCCATACGGGCACCGATGCCCGCGGCAGGGATAACGGCCCAGAAGGCCGGTAACGAGGAATTCATTGAGCCAACTGGTAAAGGGTTTCACCGTCCTTGACCATGCCCAACTCGTGGCGAGCCCGCTCTTCAACGGTCTCCATGCCTTTTTTCAATTCACTGACTTCGGCGTCCATGACCCGATTGCGTTCCAGCAGGCCTTCGTTCTCAGCATGTTGATCCGCGATCTGCTGAGTCAGCTCGGCCACTTGCGCCAGACTGCCATTACCCACCCACAGGCGGTATTGCAGGCCAGCCAGCAACAAGAGCAAGACGAGGAACAACCAATTGGGACTGCGCATCGAATATCAGGTATCCAGTGAAAAAAGACAGCCATGCCAAAACTTTGAAGCTTCTGATAGCACGAAGCCTGGAAAATCCAGGCTTGTGCTCTTAAGGCATCAGATTAGTGGCAAAAACGTCGCTGTCGCGATTTTTCCGACACAATCCGGTGTCTTTTTACCTTCTACAGCTTAACCGCGGAACTCGCTGCGGCCGTTGTACTTGGCTTTGCCGTTCAACTGCTCTTCGATACGCAGCAGTTGGTTGTACTTGGAAACGCGATCGGAACGGCACAGGGAGCCGGTCTTGATCTGGCCAGCCGAAGTGCCCACAGCCAGGTCGGCAATGGTCGAATCTTCGGTTTCGCCGGAGCGGTGCGAGATCACGGCGGTGTAACCAGCGGCCTTGGCCATCTGGATGGCTTCCAGGGTTTCTGTCAGGGTGCCGATCTGGTTGAACTTGATCAGGATCGAGTTGGCGATCTTTTTATCGATGCCTTCTTTCAGGATCTTGGTGTTGGTCACGAACAGGTCGTCGCCTACCAGCTGGGTTTTCTCGCCGATCTTGTCGGTGAGGATTTTCCAGCCAGCCCAGTCGGACTCGTCCAGGCCATCTTCGATGGAGATGATCGGGTAACGCTCGGTCAGGCCTTTCAGGTAATCGGCGAAACCTTCAGCGGTGAACACCTGGCCTTCGCCGGACAGGTTGTACTTGCCGTCTTCGTAGAACTCGCTGGCCGCGCAGTCCAGTGCCAGGGTCACGTCGGTGCCCAGCTTGTAACCGGCGTTGGCCACGGCTTCGGAGATCACTTTCAAAGCGTCTTCGTTGGAAGCCAGGTTCGGTGCGAAACCACCTTCGTCACCGACGGCAGTGCTCAGGCCACGAGCCTTCAACACAGCTTTGAGGTGATGGAAAATCTCGGTGCCCATGCGCAGACCTTCCGAGAAAGACTTGGCGCCAACCGGCTGAACCATGAATTCCTGGATGTCGACGTTGTTATCGGCGTGCTCGCCACCGTTGATGATGTTCATCATCGGAACCGGCATCGAGTAAACGCCCGGGGTGCCGTTCAGGTTGGCGATGTGTGCGTACAGCGGCAGGTCCTGGTCCTGAGCTGCTGCCTTGGCCGCAGCCAGGGAAACGGCGAGGATCGCGTTGGCGCCCAGGGAGCCTTTGTTTTCAGTACCGTCCAGCTTGATCATCGCGTGATCCAGCGCTTTCTGGTCGCTTGGATCTGTACCTTTCAACAGGTCGCGGATCGGACCGTTGATGTTGGCGACGGCTTTCAGAACGCCTTTGCCCAGGTAACGGCTCTTGTCGCCATCACGCAGCTCGAGCGCTTCACGCGAGCCAGTGGAAGCACCGGACGGCGCGCAAGCACTGCCGATGATGCCGTTATCGAGAAGCACGTCCGCTTCCACGGTGGGGTTGCCACGGGAGTCGAGAACTTCACGACCTTTGATGTCGACGATTTTTGCCATTGTTGTAAACACTCCAAAGTTGACGAAAACGACGCAGCTGAAGGAAATCTTTTATCGCCGGCAAGTGATGTGCAACGGGCAGACTTGCGGACGATAAGGCTCAGGCCCGAGGGCCTGAGCAACAAATCGTGCGGTACTTTACCGGAGAAATGAGGATTACGCGGTTTCTACCGTCGGAAAACTCTTCACCAGTTCGTCCAAAGCTTTGAGCTGGGCCAGGAATGGCTCCAGTTTGTCCAGACGCAAGGCGCAAGGGCCGTCGCATTTGGCGTTGTCCGGGTCCGGGTGTGCTTCGAGGAACAGACCGGCCAGTGACTGGCTGATCCCGGCTTTCGCCAGATCGAGGACCTGGGCGCGACGACCGCCGGCGGAATCGGCACGACCGCCAGGCATTTGCAGCGCGTGGGTCACGTCGAAGAACACCGGGTACTCGAACTGCTTCATGATGCCGAAGCCGAGCATGTCGACCACCAGGTTGTTGTAGCCGAAGCTCGAACCACGCTCGCAGAGGATCAACTGATCGTTACCCGCTTCCACGCACTTGTTCAGGATGTGTTTCATTTCCTGAGGTGCGAGGAACTGGGCTTTCTTGATGTTGATCACCGCGCCGGTCTTGGCCATCGCGACCACGAGGTCGGTCTGGCGCGACAGGAAGGCCGGCAGCTGGATGATGTCGCAGACTTCAGCGACGACCGCAGCCTGTTCAGGCTCGTGGACGTCGGTGATGATCGGCACGCCGAAGGCTTGCTTGATGTCCTGGAAAATCCGCATGCCCTCTTCCAGGCCGGGGCCACGGTAAGAGGTCACGGAGGAACGGTTGGCCTTGTCGAAGCTGGCCTTGAACACGTAAGGGATACCGAGTTTCTCGGTAACCTTCACGTACTCTTCGCAGACCTGCATCGCCATGTCGCGGCTTTCCAGCACGTTCATGCCACCGAAAAGCACCATTGGCTTGTCGTTGGCAATCTCGATATCGCCTACGCGGATGATCTTCTGCGCCATAAGGTTCAAGCCTTCTTCTGGTGTTGAGCCAAAGCTGCTTTGACGAAGCCGCTGAACAACGGGTGACCGTCGCGTGGCGTCGAGGTGAACTCAGGGTGGAACTGGCAAGCGACGAACCATGGATGATCCGGGGCTTCGACCACTTCAACCAGCGCGCCATCACCGGAGCGACCGGAGATTTTCAGACCGGCTTCCATGATTTTCGGCAGCAGGTTGTTGTTCACTTCGTAGCGGTGACGGTGACGCTCGACGATCACGTCCTTGCCGTAGCAGCCGTGAACCAGGGAACCCGGCTCCAGCAGGCAATCCTGCGCGCCAAGACGCATGGTGCCGCCCAGATCGGAGGTTTCGGTACGGGTTTCGACGGCGCCGGTGGCGTCTTCCCACTCGGTGATCAGACCTACGACCGGGTGACCGCTTGCACGATCGAACTCGGTGGAGTTGGCGTCTTTCCAGCCCATGACGTTACGAGCGAACTCGATGACCGCCACTTGCATGCCCAGGCAGATGCCGAGGTACGGAACCTTGTTTTCGCGAGCGTACTGGACGGCGGTGATCTTGCCTTCCACGCCGCGCAGACCGAAGCCGCCAGGCACCAGGATCGCGTCGACGCCTTCCAGCAGCGCGGTGCCCTGGTTTTCGATGTCTTCGGAATCGATGTAGCGCAGGTTGACCTTGGTGCGGTTGCTGATGCCGGCGTGACTCATCGCTTCGATCAGCGACTTGTAGGCGTCCAGCAATTCCATGTACTTGCCGACCATGGCGATGGTGACTTCGTGCTCAGGATTGAGCTTGGCGTCAACCACGGCTTCCCACTCGGACAGATCGGCACCGCCGCATTGCAGGCCGAAACGCTCGACCACAAAATCATCCAGGCCTTGCGAATGCAGGATGCCCGGGATCTTGTAGATGGTGTCGGCGTCTTCCAGCGCGATCACCGCACGTTCTTCAACGTTGGTGAATTGCGCGATCTTGCGACGCGAGGAGATGTCGATCGGGTGATCGGAGCGGCACACCAGCACGTCAGGTTGCAGGCCGATGGAGCGCAGCTCCTTGACCGAGTGCTGGGTTGGCTTGGTTTTGGTTTCGCCGGCAGTGGCGATGTACGGCACCAGTGTCAGGTGCATCAGCATCGCGCGCTTGGCGCCGACTTCGAAACGCAGCTGGCGGATGGCTTCGAGGAACGGTTGGGATTCGATGTCACCCACGGTGCCACCGATCTCGACCATGGCCACGTCGGCATCGCCGGCGCCCTTGATGATCCGGCGCTTGATTTCGTCGGTGATGTGCGGAATGACCTGGATGGTCGCGCCCAGGTAATCACCACGGCGCTCTTTGCGCAGGACGTGTTCGTAGACACGGCCGGTGGTGAAGTTGTTGTTCTGGGTCATGGTCGTGCGGATGAACCGCTCGTAGTGACCCAGGTCCAGGTCGGTCTCGGCGCCGTCGTGGGTGACGAACACTTCACCGTGCTGGAACGGGCTCATGGTGCCCGGATCGACGTTGATGTACGGATCCAGCTTCAGCATGGTGACCTTAAGTCCCCGCGCCTCCAGGATGGCCGCCAATGAAGCCGATGCAATGCCTTTCCCCAATGAAGAAACAACACCGCCCGTGACGAATATGTAGCGCGTCATGAAAAACCCTAGAAGTCTGCGTTAAAGCGGTCCGAGCCGCCGGGGAAAGCGAAGGAAGGCCGAAGCCCCCGATCACCTGCATTAATCACAGTGCACCTTTCAAAAAAACCGCCGCGTTGGGACAGACCGGAAGATGAAACACCGGTACGTTGCTCGCTACACATTTTTTGGAATCGCCCAGCAAAGACTGCTTGGTAATCGGCAACTCCTGCAATTCAGGCGAATCCACAGAAGTTGTATCAAGAAGGGAGCGTAGTCTACCGGAAAGCCCCTTTCAGCTCAAACCTTGATCTTCGTTCGGTGGCTGCCAATGCAAATTCCAGCCGTCCTGCTCACTGCCATTCAAACCTTGCAGCCTCGCCACCGCCAGCAATTGCTCGCCCTGATAGAGCAACGGCAATCTGCCACGGACGAAGCCCGGGACCCCACGTTCGTTGAGCAAACGCTTCAGATCACGATGGCCGCGCTCGGGCAGACTCATGACCTCACCCCCTTCACGATAGCGGATATGCAGCGGGCCATCGGGGGTTTGACCGGTGAGCGAGAGCACGCCGTTATCTGGCAACGCCAGTGATCTCGAGGGATAAGGCCAATCAGGCGCGGGCGGCGGCGTTCGCAGCCAGCAGCCCGACAACCACCAGATCCGCCCGTTCGCCCGATGCAATTCCCCATCGGCCAAGCGCCAGACCGGAGAGGCATCCGCGGCAGCATCACGAAAATCTTCCCAACCCGACCAATGGTCGCTATCCGGTAAACGGGTCAATGCCGAGAGCCAGTGACTCACTGCATTTCGCTGGCGAGCGGCGGACAGGCTGGCAAGCGTAGAAAGCTCAAGTGACGGCACACCCAGCCAATCGAATTCACTGATGGAGCTGGCCTGGGCCAGATCGATTTGCGCCAACTCATCGAGCAGTTCCTGCGCTTCGCTCAGATGCGCGGCGCTGCGAGCCATAGTCGCCATCGCTTGAGGCCAGCGCTCGGTCAGCACCGGGAACACCTGATTGCGCAAGTAATTACGCGAGAAACGTCGATCCTGATTGGAAGGATCCTCGATCCAGCTCAATGAGTACTGGTTCGCGTAACCCTCCAACTCTGTTCGCGTGACATCGAGCAAGGGTCGCGCCAGATGCCCTTTGCCCAACACACGCTGGCGCGGCATCCCTGACAGCCCTCTCACCCCTGCCCCACGCAGCAATCGGAACAACAGGGTTTCCGCCTGATCATCACGATGCTGGGCGGTCAACAGCACTTCATTGGCTTGAGTAGCCTCGATGAACGCGCCATAGCGCGCGTCACGGGCTGCACGCTCAAGGCTGGCGCCGGGCTGAACCTGGACGTGAACGACCTGTAGCGGTATTCCCAGCGCATCACAGACTGACTGGCAATGCTCCGGCCACGCATCGGCCACAGACTGGAGGCCGTGATGAATGTGGATAGCTTTCAGCTCAGGGAGGTGTTCGGTTTTGGCGAGATGGGCGAGAAGGTGCAAAAGGACCGTGGAGTCGAGTCCACCGGAGAAGGCGATGTGCCATTTCGCAGCATTGCGCCACGGGTTCAGGGCTTGCAGAAGATTGGCGGGGAGGTCCGGTCTGGGTCTCATCTCAAATACCACCGCAATCCGGAACAGAACTACAGATTCAATACCTGTGAAGATCAAATGTAGGAGCCGGC
>NZ_JAGYFZ010000139.1:0-12404 GCF_019946675.1 Pseudomonas sp. BF-B-15 | reverse complement strand
ATGCCAGACCGTGTGGAAAGCGCTAACATGCGCTTTCCACACCGCCTGAACCCTTGAGTTGCACACCATGACCGATGACTTTAGCGAGACCCAGGCCAGCGTTCTGATCGGCACCGCCGAGAAGATGATCGAGATCTGGAATCGCCTCTCCCCCGAGAAACAAGCGGCATTGCTCGCCCGTTTCGGCAGCGAAGAAAATGCCCTGGCCGCCCTGGTCACGACACAACTGGTCGCCCCCGCCAAACCCTGATTCGCCCCCCACCCGGCAAATAGTTTTACTTTTCCACGCCCGCGGCCTCTCACGCCGCTATCATAAGCAGCCTATCTATCCTGCTTTCCCGTGGACCTTTACCCATGTCTGAAAACCAGCGCCCCCTGGCGGTCACGCTGCAAGTCGTTTCCATCGTCCTGTTCACTTTTATCGGCTACCTCAACATCGGCATTCCCCTGGCCGTATTGCCCGGCTACGTCCACAGCGATCTGGGTTTCGGTGCCGTAGTCGCCGGCCTGGTGATCAGCGTGCAATACCTGGCCACCCTGCTCAGCCGTCCATACGCCGGGAAAATCATTGATAACAAGGGCAGCAAACTGGCGGTCATGTATGGCCTCGCCGGTTGCGGCCTGAGCGGCGTATTCATGCTGATTTCGGCCTGGACCCAAAGCCTGCCGATGCTGAGCCTGATCAGCCTGTTGATCGGCCGCCTGGTGCTTGGCAGCGCGGAAAGCCTGGTGGGCTCGGGCTCGATCGGCTGGGGCATCGGCCGGGTCGGCGCGGCGAACACCGCCAAAGTGATCTCGTGGAACGGCATTGCCAGTTATGGCGCACTGGCCGTCGGCGCACCGCTCGGCGTGTTGCTGGTCAGTCAGTTGGGCTTGTGGAGCATGGGCGTGAGCATCGTGTTGCTGGCCGTGCTGGGCCTGGCGCTGGCCTGGCCGAAAACCGCCGCGCCCATCGTGGCCGGGGAACGATTGCCGTTCATGCATGTGCTGGGTCGAGTGCTGCCGCACGGTTGCGGCCTGGCGCTGGGTTCGATCGGCTTCGGCACCATCGCCACCTTCATCACCCTGTATTACGCCACGCAACATTGGGACAACGCGGTGTTGTGCCTGAGCCTGTTTGGCGCGAGCTTCATCGGCGCGCGGCTGTTGTTCGGCAACCTGATCAACCGCCTCGGTGGTTTTCGCGTGGCGATTGCCTGTCTGTCGGTGGAAACCCTCGGGCTGTTGCTGCTGTGGCTGGCACCGGATGCTCATTGGGCCTTGGCCGGCGCGGCGCTGAGCGGTTTCGGTTTTTCCCTGGTGTTCCCGGCGCTGGGCGTGGAAGCGGTCAATCTGGTGCCAGCGTCCAGCCGTGGCGCTGCGGTTGGCGCGTATTCGCTGTTCATCGATTTGTCGCTGGGGATTACCGGACCGTTGGCGGGCGCGATTGCCGCCGGATTTGGTTTTGCTTCGATCTTCCTGTTCGCCGCAATCGCCGCTTTGAGCGGTTTGGCACTGAGCGTTTACCTGTACAGGCAAGCGCCCAAATATCGTGAAGAGCGAGACGCCCGCTAGAAATCGACCTTGCCGCGCCCGGCCTTGATGCTGCCGCGCTTGGTCTTGGATTCGAGCCGACGCTTCTTCGAGCCGAGGGTCGGCTTGGTCGGACGGCGTTTCTTTTCGACCTTGGTGGCGCTGAGGATCAACTCGGTCAGCCGCTCCAGCGCATCGGCGCGATTGGCCTCCTGCGTGCGGTATTGCTGGGCCTTGATGATCAACACGCCGTCGCTGGTGATGCGGCTGTCACGCAGCGCCAGCAGCCGCTCCTTGTAGAACTCGGGCAAGGACGAGGCCGGAATATCGAAGCGCAGGTGCACTGCGCTGGAGACTTTGTTGACGTTCTGCCCACCGGCGCCCTGGGCGCGGATGGCCGTCAATTCGATCTCGGCATCCGGTAGATGCACGTTGTTGGAAATCACCAGCATGGAAAAGCGTCCGTATTCAGAGTGCGCAGGATACCTTGATTAGCACCGTCCCTGTGGGAGCCAGCCTGCTGGCGATGAGGCCGTGTCAGTCGACATCATCATTGCCTGACCTGCCGCTATCGCGAGCAGGCTCGCTCCCACAGGTGTTTTGTGTGTACCCCAGAAACAACAAACCCGGCACATGGCCGGGTTTGTTGTGTCTGCGCGCTGCGTTATTTCACTGCAGCCTGCAACGTTTGTTGAGCACTGCGCTTGTTCTTGATGCCGTAGCAAATCCACATGAACACGACCCACACCGGAATCGCGTACACCGAAACCTGAATGCCCGGGATCAACAGCATCACGCCAAGGATGAACACCACGAACGCCAGGCAGATGTAGTTTCCGTACGGATACCACAAGGCCTTGAACAGCGGCGTCTGCTTGGTCTTGTTCATGTGCTGGCGGAACTTGAAGTGCGAATAGCTGATCATCGCCCAGTTGATCACCAACGTGGCCACCACCAGCGACATCAACAGTTCCAGCGCGTTTTGCGGGATCAGGTAGTTCAACAGCACCGCAATCAGCGTCACCGCCGCCGAAGCGAGGATCGAACGCACCGGCACGCCGCGCTTGTCGATCTTCGCCAGGGCTTTCGGCGCATCGCCCTGCTCGGCCATGCCCAGCAGCATGCGGCTGTTGCAGTAGGTGCCGCTGTTGTACACCGACAACGCCGCGGTCAGCACCACGAAGTTGAGGATGTGCGCGGCGGTGTTGCTGCCGAGCATCGAGAACACTTGCACGAACGGGCTGCCGCTATAGGAATCGCCGGAGGCGTTCAGGGTCGCCAGCAGGCTATCCCATGGCGTCAACGACAGCAGGATGACCAGTGCGCCGATGTAGAAAATCAGGATCCGGTAGATCACCTGGTTGATCGCTTTCGGGATCACGGTTTTCGGTTTGTCCGCTTCTGCTGCGGTGAAGCCGAGCATTTCCAGGCCACCGAAGCTGAACATGATGATCGCCATGGCCATCACCAGACCACTGACGCCATTCGGGAAGAAACCACCGTGGGACCACAGGTTGGTCACCGACGCTTCCGGTCCGCCGTGCCCGCTGACCAGCAAGTAGCTGCCCAGGGCAATCATGCCGACGATCGCCACGACCTTGATGATCGCGAACCAGAACTCCGCCTCGCCAAAGACTTTGACGTTGGCCAGGTTAATGAGGTTGATCAGCACGAAGAACCCGGCTGCCGAGACCCAGGTCGGGATGTCCGGTGCCCAGTAGTGGATGTATTTGCCGACGGCGGTCAGCTCCGACATGCCCACCAGAATGTACAGGATCCAGCAGTTCCAGCCCGACAGGAAACCGGCGAAACCGCCCCAGTATTTGTGCGCGAAGTGGCTGAAGGAACCGGCCACCGGCTCTTCGACGATCATTTCGCCGAGCTGGCGCATGATCATGAAGGCAATGAAGCCGCAGATGGCGTAGCCGAGGATCATCGACGGGCCGGCGGATTTCAGTACACCGGCCGAGCCGAGGAACAGGCCGGTACCAATCGCGCCACCGAGGGCGATCAGTTGAATATGACGATTCTTCAGGCCGCGTTTCAGCTCGCCTGAATGCGAGTTTTGTCCACTCATGAAAAGGGTCTCACGCAAGGTTTGATGATGTTCAATAGACGTTGCTGCTCGGTTGCGACTTTAAGCAGCGCCGATCAAACCCCAGCGCAGGCACCAGGAGTTCAGCGTATTTACAACGGTCATGCGTCACCTGTTTGTTTTTATCTGTGACGAAATCGAACCCGACACGCTCGTGACGCGGCGGAGTGAACAAGGCGGATAGCCTTGAGGTTTGCGCAGGTGCGCAGGAGGTCACAGGTAAAACGCGGCGCATTGTACACCGCTAACCCCCTGCTGCCAGACACCGCTGGATCAGCGCGTCGGTTGCCGGGATTGCCTGTGTCCGCCCCGAGGGTTTCGGGCGGCTGCAAAAAGAGAGTCAGACCTTTGCGGGTCGTCGGCGTGAGCGATAGGAAAACCGCCCCACGGGGAGAGATGGAGATGAGTCACGGCGTACATTGCGCCTCCTTTTTGTTATGCACCTGCACGACAGGCATGGGGCGCATGACACCCTTCTGGAGCCGCTGAAACAAGCGGGCCAGAGAGCTGAAAAAGGTCTAAAGGCTCATAGAGCGGAAGAAATTTCTTACGGTTATCGCCGGAGGGTGGTTTCGCGAGGCCAATCGGCAGAAATCGTCAGGTTTTCTTTACGAGGCGTAACACCTATTTTCCACCCTGACTTTGGCAGTGCTCCCACTGACGCCTTCGCGGGCAAGCCTCGCTCCTACAGGTATCGCGGCTCACGGAAACGGCACCGAACCTGTAGGAGCGAGGCTTGCCCGCGAAGACGGATTCACAGACAACTCACCACTTAAGTCAGGGCCAAAAAAAACGCCAACCCGAAGGTTGGCGTTTTTCATCTGCCGCTCAGCCCTTACTCAGGCTTGCGACGACCGAAGCCCGGACGCTGGCCCGAACCGGCTGGCGCGCCGCGGCGCTTGCCCGATGGTTTGTCACCCTCGACCAGTTTGATCCCCGGACGTTTTGGCGCTGGCTTGGCCGGGCGCTTGGTGTCCGAAGGACGATCCGCCACTGGCGTACCGCGACCAGACTCTCCACGACCCGCAGGGGCACCGCGGCCTTCGCCACGTTCAGTGCGACCGTTGGCCGGACGCGGCGTGCGTGGACCACGCTCGCCGTCGGCGCGTGGCGCTGCTGGCTTGCGGGCTGGACGCTCGCCTTCGATATGCGGTTCACGGGTATCGCGCGGTGTAGCAGCGGACTGGTTACCGATGGCAGGACGCAACGAACGCACGCGCTCGGTCTTGCCCATCGGACGCGACGATTTACGCTGCATACGGTCGAGCTTGTCTTTGCTCTTGGCGTTCATCTGCGGCATGGCCACAGGCGTCAGACCCACTTCCGCACTCAGAATGTCGACTTCGTACTGGCTCATTTCGCGCCAGCGACCCATCGGCAGGTCGGAGTTGAGGAACACCGGACCGAAACGCACGCGCTTCAGACGGCTGACCACCAGGCCCTGGGATTCCCACAGACGACGAACTTCGCGGTTGCGACCTTCCATCACCACGCAGTGGTACCAGTGGTTGAAACCTTCGCCACCTGGCGCTTGCTTGATGTCGGTGAACTTGGCCGGGCCGTCTTCAAGGACGACGCCTGCCTTCAGACGCTCGATCATCTCGTCATCGACTTCGCCACGCACACGTACCGCGTATTCACGGTCCATTTCGTAGGAAGGGTGCATCAGGCGGTTGGCCAGTTCACCGTCGGTGGTGAACATCAGCAGGCCGGTGGTGTTGATGTCCAGACGGCCGATGTTGATCCAGCGACCTTCTTTCGGACGCGGCATCTTGTCGAACACGGTCGGACGGCCTTCCGGGTCAAGGCGGGTGCAGATTTCACCGTCGGGCTTGTTGTACATGATCACGCGGCGTACCGACTCGGCGGCTTCTTCGCGCTTGATCACCTTGCCATCGATGGTGATGGCGTCGTGCATGTCGACGCGCTGCCCGAGGGTGGCGTCTTTGCCGTTGACCTTGATGCGGCCGTGGCTGATCCAGGCTTCTACGTCACGGCGCGAGCCGACGCCGATACGGGCGAGGACTTTCTGCAGTTTCTCGCCTGCTGGGCCGATTTCCTGGTCGTCTTTCTGGTCGTTGATACTCATCTGGGCACCTCCCGGTGTGGTCTGTTCAGGCTTTGCCTGAAGAGTTGAAAGCTTGTACTTGGGCGAAGGGATCGCCGAAGGGTCGCGAATCATACGCTCATGTCGGCGTTTGCGCATCAGAGACTAGCTGATGAATGGCCAGTTACCCGGATTTCCGCCGACCGGTGGTACCGAGTTTGATCAGACGCAGCATCGCTTCGGTGAGGACTGGGCAGACGCTGATGCAGGGGGCTTTCCAACGCAACCTTGTAGGAGCCGGCTTGCTGGCGATGGCGGTGGGTCAGTCGACATGTTTAGCGGCTGATATACCGCTATCGCCAGCAAGCCGGCTCCTACAGGGGGCTCATCGTCTACGAGATTTGGGTCAGTCTTCGAACTCGCGGCGTTCGGCTTCGATGGCTTCGGCGAGGGCCCGGGCTTCGGCTTCTTCGTCGGACAACTCGGGTTCAGGCTCGGGTTTCGGCTGTTCGAGCGCGGCGACGGCGGCCAGGAGCTTTTCGCGCGCCTCAGCCACACCGAGCACATCATCTTCCCGTTCTTCTTCGACGGTGGCTTCTGGTTCGACTTGAAGTTCAGCCTCAATGACCGCTTCCGGCTGCGCCAAAACCTCTTCGGTCACGCTCATCTCGCCATCACGCAAAATGTCATCGAAGTCGGTCTTGAGCCCCTCCTCCATGGTGTCCAGCTCCAGCAACAACGTATGGAAGCTGGTTTCTTCTTTCGGCTCTTCCGGCTCGGCGCTGGCGTCCGCCAGTTCCTGCAAACCGGCTGGCACGGGCGCATCGTCGAAGTCGAGCACCGGGTCAGGCTCCAGCTCGCGCAGTTCTGCGAGCGGCGGCAGATCGTCAAGATTCTTCAGGTTGAAATGATCGAGAAACGCCTTCGTCGTCGCAAACATCGCCGGCTTACCGGGCACGTCGCGATAACCGACGATGCGAATCCACTCCCGTTCCAGCAACGTCTTGACGATGTGACTGTTGACCGCCACGCCCCGCACGTCTTCGATCTCGCCCCGGGTGATCGGCTGGCGATAGGCAATCAGGGCCATGGTTTCGAGCATGGCGCGGGAATACCGCTGCGGGCGCTCTTCCCACAAACGCCCGACCCACGGCGAGAATTTTTCGCGGATCTGCAGGCGATAGCCGGAGGCGACTTCCTTCAGCTCGAACGCACGGCCCTCGCAGGACTTGGCCAGAATCGCCAAGGCTTTCTTGAAGACCGGCGGTTCCGGCCGCTCGCCCTCCTCAAAGAGTTCGAACAGGCGTTCAAGCGATTGCGGTTTTCCCGAGGCCAACAGAAAGGCTTCAAGCAATGGCGCCAGCTCGCGGGGTTCAGTCAGGTTCATGATTCAACTCGTTATTCGGCTCGGGCTCGCACGTGGATCGCCGCGAACGGCTCATTCTGCACCAGCTCGACCAAGGATTCCTTGACCAGTTCGAGGATCGCCATAAAGGTCACCACCACCCCCAGGCGCCCTTCTTCGGCAGTGAACAGCTCGACAAAGGGCACGAAACCGCCCCCCTTGAGCCGCTCCAGCACGTCGCTCATGCGTTCGCGCGTGGACAGCGCCTCACGGCTGACCTGGTGGCTTTCGAACATGTCGCCACGACGCAGCACCTCGGCCATGGACATCAACAACTCGGACAGACTCACATCCGGCAACAGCTTGCGCGCCCGAGCTTCCGGGGCATCCAGCTTGGGCACCACCACATCACGACCGACGCGGCTCAGGCCATCGATGCCTTCGGCGGCTGCCTTGAAGCGTTCGTATTCCTGCAAGCGACGGATCAGTTCGGCGCGCGGGTCGTCTTCTTCGTCTTCGATGGTTTCGGCGCGCGGCAACAGCATCCGCGATTTGATTTCGGCCAGCATCGCGGCCATCACCAGGTACTCGGCGGCCAGTTCCAGGCGCACCGACTGCATCAACTCGACGTAACCCATGTACTGGCGGGTGATTTCCGCCACCGGGATGTCGAGGATGTTGATGTTCTGTTTGCGGATCAGGTACAGCAGCAGGTCGAGGGGGCCTTCGAAGGCTTCGAGAAAAACCTCGAGCGCATCCGGCGGAATGTACAGGTCCAGCGGCATTTCCAGCACCGCCTGGCCATAGACCATGGCGAACGGCAGTTCTTGCTGGGCGCCGGCCTGACTGTCGATAACGGGTTCTACTGCAGACATTTACGCCTCGGCCATGAACGGCGTCGGGTCGCCGCAACCGACGCGGATCACTTCCGGCTCGCCATCGGCGAGGTTGATCACCGTGGACGCCTTGATCCCGCCGAAACCGCCGTCGATGATCAGGTCCACTTGATGCTCGAGCAATTGGCGCATTTCGTAAGGATCGCTCAGCGGGTCGGTGTCGCCCGGCATGATCAGCGTCACGCTCATCAGCGGTTCGCCGAGTTCTTCCAGCAGCGCCAGGGCAATCGGATGGCTTGGCACACGCAGGCCGATGGTGCGCTTTTTCGGGTGCAACAACAGCCGCGGGACTTCACGGGTGGCGTTGAGAATGAAGGTGTAAGGCCCCGGCAGGTGCGCCTTGAGCACGCGGAAGGTGCCGGTGTCGATCTTGGCGAACAGCCCGAGTTGCGACAGGTCGCAGCAAATCAGCGCGAAGTTGTGCTTCTCGTCCAGTTGACGCAACCGGCGCACGCGCTCCACGGCATTCTTGTCACCGATCTGGCAACCAATGGCGTAGGAAGAGTCTGTGGGATAAATCACCACCCCGCCGTTGCGGATGATCTCGACAGCCTGTTTGATCAGGCGCGCTTGCGGGTTTTCCGGATGTATCTGGAAAAATTGACTCACATTCTCTACCTGTTCAGACGGCGGCAATAATTGGGTCATGTTTGAATCGACACCACAGTGGTGGCAGATCCTCCGGGAGCGGGCGGTATTCACCGATCTCGGACCAGCCTCCAGGGCCATGAAAATCACTGCCAGCGCTGACCAGCAGACCGAACTCGCGGGCGAGAATCGCCAGGCTGCCCACTTGCTCGGCGGGCTGATGGCCATTGACCACTTCGATAGCGTGGCCCCCAGCTTGAATATAGTCAGAAATCAGGCGGCGACGCTTGCTGCGAGTGAAATCGTAGTGCCAGGGATGCGCCAGGCTCACCCAGGCTTTTGCGGCGCGCAGGGTTTCGACGGTCTCTTCCAGGGTCGGCCAGTGTTGCTTGACGTCCCCCAGCTTGCCGGCGCCCAGCCATTTGCGGAACGCTTCGGCGCGATCCTTGACGAAACCTTCGCGCACCATCCAGTCAGCGAAGTGCGGGCGGGCCGGCGCGTTGCCGCTGTCGCCCAGTTCCTGTTGAATCGCCCGGGCGCCCTCCAGCGCACCCGGCATGCCCTTCAACGCCAGTTTGCGGCTTATTTCTTCGGAACGTAGCCAACGGCCATCGTGCAACTTGGCGATTGCATCGACCAACGGCGCGGCATTGACATCAAATCCGTAGCCCAGCACATGAATGGTTGCGCCGCCCCAGGTGCAGGACAACTCGACGCCGTTGACCAGTTGCATCCCCAGCGCCGTTGCGGCGCTACGGGCCTCATCGAGGCCTTCAAGGGTGTCGTGATCGGTCAAGGCCAGGACTCGCACGCCTTTCTCGAACGCACGCGCAACCAGAACCGCAGGCGCCAGGGCGCCATCGGAGGCCGTGCTATGGCAGTGCAAATCAACATTCACAGGGATGTGTAACCTCAAATCAGCCGGCGCTATCGCGCGCCCATATGTTTGTTATTATGCCGCCACATCCTGCTTCTGGCTGCCACTGTGAAACAATTCATCGATTTCATCCCGCTCCTGCTGTTTTTCATCGTATTCAAAATCGATCCACGGGTCGTCGACATCGCCGGTCATCCAGTGACTGTAGGCGGTATTTACAGCGCCACGGCAATGCTGATCATCAGCTCCCTGGTGGTGTACGGCACGCTCTTCATCAAGCAGCGCAAGCTGGAAAAAAGCCAATGGCTAACGCTTATCGCGTGCCTGGTCTTCGGTAGCCTGACACTGGCGTTCCACAGCGAGACCTTCCTGAAATGGAAAGCCCCGGTGGTCAACTGGCTGTTTGCCCTGGCGTTCATCGGCAGCCACTTCATCGGTGACCAGCTGCTGATCAAGCGCATCATGGGCCACGCACTGACCCTGCCGGACCAGGTCTGGACTCGCCTGAACATCGCCTGGATCGCATTTTTCCTGTTCTGCGGTGCCGCCAACCTGTTTGTCGCGTTCACGTTTCAGGAATACTGGGTCGACTTCAAAGTCTTCGGCAGCCTGGGCATGACGCTGTTGTTCCTGGTCGCTCAGGGTATTTACCTGTCCCGCCACTTGCACGACGCCGATACCACCACGCCAAAAACCGAGGACTGACATGCTTTACGCAATCATTGCCACAGACGTCGCCAATTCCCTGGAAGCCCGCCTGGCCGCACGGCCTGCACACCTTGAGCGCCTGCAAGTGCTCAAAGGTGAAGGTCGTATCGTATTGGCCGGCCCGCACCCGGCGGTCGACAGCAATGACCCGGGCGCTGCGGGTTTCACCGGCAGCCTGATCGTCGCCGAATTCGATTCCCTGAGCGCCGCCCAGGCCTGGGCCGACGCCGACCCGTACATCGCTGCAGGCGTCTACGCCAACGTTTTGGTCAAGCCGTTCAAGCAAGTCCTCCCGTAAAATCCCCCCGTGCGATGAACCTTCCCGGTTCATCGCGCTCTCAATCGCTCATTATTCTCGTTTGCCTGCCGACAACCTGCCCAATAATCGATTGGATTCAGGAGCTCCGATGCGCAAAGGTCCGTTGTGTCTGATGTTGGTCACGTTGTCGATCGTGGCGCCCGCCCACGGTGAAGAAAGTGCCGCCGGTGGTAGTTCGACGCCTCTGTCCTTGAGCGCCGGGAGCCAGATCAGCGAGTTGCAGCAACGCTTGAAGGTGAGCGAACTGCAACGAGAAGAACTGAGCAAACAACTGCAAAGTGCAGATGCCGAACGCGAAAGCCCTCAGCTGAGCCGGTTGCGCCAGGAGAATCAGCGTCTGAAGCTGCAACTCAAGGAAGCCCAGGCCAGCAGTCCGCTGCCGCGCTTTTTGACAGACCAGCAGCAATGGTTCGTGATCGGCGCAGGAGTTGCGCTATTGGCCCTGCTCTGCGGTATCTTCGCCAGTGGTGCAAGTCGAAAACGTCGACAATGGCTAAATTGAGTGAGTCATGAGCGAGCTGTTATTAATTGATGACGATCAGGAGCTGTGTGAGCTTCTGGTCAGTTGGCTGAGCCAGGAAGGCTTTCATGTCCGGGCTTGCCACGACGGTCAGAGTGCTCGTCGCGCGCTGGCTGAAACGTCCCCGGCGGCGGTGGTGCTGGATGTGATGCTGCCGGACGGCAGCGGCCTGGAACTGCTCAAGCAATTGCGCAGCGACCATCCGGAATTGCCGGTGCTGATGCTCTCGGCCCGCGGCGAACCTCTGGACCGCATCCTGGGCCTGGAACTCGGCGCCGACGATTACCTGGCCAAACCGTGCGACCCACGGGAACTGACCGCCCGCCTGCGCGCCGTCTTGCGCCGCAGTCATCCGGCGGCGGTGTCCAGCCAGCTTGAACTGGGCGATCTGTGTTTCAGCCCGGTGCGCGGCGTGGTCAGCATCGATGAACAGGAATTCACCCTCACCGTCTCCGAAAGCCGCTTGCTCGAAGCCTTGCTCAAGCAGCCGGGCGAGCCGCTGGACAAACAGGAACTGGCGCAGATCGCCCTCGGTCGCAAGCTCACCCTGTACGACCGCAGCCTGGACATGCACGTCAGCAACCTGCGCAAAAAGATCGGTCCCCACCCCGACGGCCGCCCGCGCATCGTCGCCCTGCGCAGCCGTGGCTATTACTACAGCCTCTGATCCCCAGCGATGACCGCGTCGTCTGCATCGCCGGCAAGCCGGCTCCTACAGGTTCGGTGAATACAACCTCCTGTAGGAGCTGGCTTGCCGGCGATGGCGGCTTACCTGACACACCGCGTTGTCTGAATCGCCGGCAAGCCGGCTCCTACAGGTTTGGTGTTGTGTCAGGTGGATGCCAAACCGTCTTTACCCAAGCTTTACGCTCCGCTGACCGCCGCTGACCTTGATCTGCGTAATCTGTACTCATCCGGAACGTACCGGGAACGAGACAAGGAGATTCACCATGCGCAAGACTCTTATCGCTCTGATGTTCGCTGCCGCCCTGCCAACCGTTGCCATGGCCATGCCTGAAGGCGCCGGCCCAATGGGTGGTTCGATGGACGGCTCGCGCCACGGCGGTCAGATGCACGGCATGCACGGCAAGGGCCCGTACAGCCAACTGGACCTGAGCCGCGAACAGCGCGAGCAGATCCGCAAGATCATGGGCGAGCAGATGCACGAGCGTAAGCAAGTGGTCGACAAATACCTGGAAAAACTCTCGCCAGCCGACCAGAAAGCCATGAAAGATGAAATGGCCGCCAACCACAAGAAAGCCGAGGCCGATGTGCGCGCCCTGCTGAAACCGGATCAACAGAAGCAATTCGACGAGATCCAGAAAAAACAGGCTGAGCGCCGCGCCGAATGGGCCGAGTTCAAGGCCTGGAAAGCGCAACAACCGCAAAAAGCGCAATAATGCGCTGACCCCGGACCCAACGGCTGTACACCGTTGGGTCTGATACCACCCTGTTCAATGTGGGAGCGAGCCTGCTCGCGATGGCGGTGTATCAGAC
>NZ_JAGYFZ010000138.1:0-12778 GCF_019946675.1 Pseudomonas sp. BF-B-15 | reverse complement strand
ACGTTAATGTTGAATGTCAGACCGCCATCGCCAGCAAGCCGGCTCCTACAGGTGAGTGCGCGTTCGCAAGCTTGATCTGTACGACCAACGATTGACTGCCGGCGCGTGTGCCCGCCTGCGAGGCGCGTTATACTGCCGCGCCTTTTTAGCGTCGCGCCAGCATGCCGGCGTGCCTTGAAAGGTGCTTGCAACCGACCGATGCACCCAAGCTGCAAGCACCTTATTGAATGTTCCCGTCTTTTAGAGGAGCGCGACTCATGACCGTGATCAAGCAAGACGACCTGATTCAGAGCGTTGCCGACGCCCTGCAATTCATTTCCTATTACCACCCCGTGGATTTCATCCAGGCGATGCACGAAGCCTACCTGCGCGAAGAATCGCCAGCGGCCCGTGACTCGATGGCGCAAATCCTGATCAACTCGCGCATGTGCGCCACCGGCCACCGCCCGATCTGCCAGGACACCGGCATCGTCACCGTGTTCGTTCGCGTGGGCATGGACGTACGTTGGGATGGCGCCACCATGGGCCTGG
This sequence comes from Pseudomonas sp. BF-B-15, assembly GCF_019946675.1. NCBI lineage: Bacteria > Pseudomonadati > Pseudomonadota > Gammaproteobacteria > Pseudomonadales > Pseudomonadaceae > Pseudomonas > Pseudomonas sp. BF-B-15. The sequence goes on along the minus strand of NZ_JAGYFZ010000138.1, from coordinate 12,247 downwards.
ACGACATGATCAACGAAGGCGTGCGCCGGGCTTACAACCTGCCGGAAAACGTCCTGCGTGCCTCGATCCTCGCCGACCCGGCGGGCGCTCGTAAAAACACCAAGGACAACACCCCGGCCGTTATCCACTACTCCATCGTTCCGGGTAACACCGTGGAAGTGGACGTGGCGGCCAAGGGCGGCGGTTCCGAGAACAAGTCGAAAATGGCCATGCTCAACCCGTCCGACTCGATCGTCGACTGGGTACTGAAGACCGTTCCGGAAATGGGCGCCGGCTGGTGCCCACCGGGCATGCTCGGCATCGGCATCGGCGGCACCGCCGAGAAAGCCGCCGTCATGGCCAAGGAAGTGTTGATGGAATCCATCGACATTCACGAGCTGAAAAAGCGCGGCCCGTCCAACCGTATCGAAGAGATGCGCCTGGAGCTGTTCGAGAAGGTCAACCAACTGGGCATCGGCGCCCAGGGCCTCGGTGGCCTGACCACCGTGCTCGACGTGAAGATCATGGATTACCCGACCCACGCCGCTTCGTTGCCGGTGTGCATGATCCCGAACTGCGCCGCCACCCGTCACGCGCACTTCGTGCTCGACGGTTCCGGCCCGGCTTCGCTGGAAGCGCCACCGCTGGACGCCTACCCGGAAATCGTCTGGGAAGCCGGCCCGTCGGCCCGTCGCGTCAACCTCGACACCCTGACACCGGAAGACGTGCAGAGCTGGAAGCCGGGCGAAACCGTCCTGCTTAACGGCAAGATGCTCACCGGTCGCGACGCTGCGCACAAGCGCATGGTCGAGATGCTGAACAAGGGTGAAACCCTGCCGGTGGATCTGAAAGGTCGCTTCATCTACTACGTCGGCCCGGTTGATCCGGTGCGCGAAGAAGTGGTTGGCCCGGCTGGCCCGACCACCGCGACGCGGATGGACAAGTTCACCCGTCAGATCCTCGAGCAAACCGGCCTGCTGGGCATGATCGGCAAATCCGAACGCGGCCCGACCGCAATCGACGCGATCAAGGACCACAAGGCCGTTTACCTGATGGCAGTGGGCGGCGCGGCTTATCTGGTGGCACAAGCCATCAAGAAATCCCGCGTGGTGGCCTTCGCTGAACTGGGGATGGAAGCCATCTACGAGTTCGACGTGAAGGACATGCCGGTGACGGTTGCGGTGGACAGCAAAGGTGAATCGGTACACATCACCGGTCCTGCCATCTGGCAGAAAAAGATCAGTGAGAGTCTGGCGGTGGAAGTGCAGTAAGTTGCGCTGAAACGCCCCTGAAAAAACCGGCCTGTTGGTGACGACAGACCGGTTTTTTTTCGCCTGGAGTAATCCCGGAATTTCCCCGGCTAACAGGGCTGACCTGTCAGATATGACAGGTCACAGCCGCCGCTGCCCCTGATAAGTTGAATGCACTTGTGCGTCCTTGTCAGGTGGAAACGGAAATGGCCACGGAAGAACAAAAAGGCACTATCAATATTTCAGCCCCTGCCCAACCGAAAATCGGCGGCGCCATTGCCAGTTTTGGCGGCTGGGGAGCAGTGGGGACTACAGGTTCGGCCTCGTTGGCCATACCGGTGCCCATTTCCCAGGCTCCCAATCGGGAATTGGTGCCGGCTCTTTCGCTGAGCTACAGCAGCCACGTGGGCAACAGTATTTTCGGTATCGGCTGGCATTTGACCGTGAATGCGATAACCGTGCGCACGAGCAAGGGCGTTCCACTGTACGACAAGCGCAAGGATCTGATGGTCGGCGCCGATGGCGAAACCTGGATGCCGGAGCTGGATGCCCAGGGCGAGATCGTTGACAGACCCGTCACTCTCGGGACAACAAACTATCGAGCCATTCGCTATCAGCCACGCATCGAGGGCGGTTTTGCCAAAATCGAACGGCTGGTCAGTGACGACGATGCGGCCGGTTTCTGGTTGATTCATAGCCCCGATGGCAATCGCCATGTCTATGGCAAGACGCTGGCCTCGCGCCGGGCGGAACCCAGGGACGAAAACAAACCCCTGGAGCCCGAACGCGTCGGGGTCTGGCTGCTGGACGAAACCGTCACGACTCTGGGCGAGCACATCGTCTATGAATACAAGGCCGAAACGCAGAACCCGGTCGCGCCCGATTTTCGCGACTACCGTGCCCAGCGGTATTTGCAGCGAGTGCTGTACGGCAATTCGGTGGCGGAGTCAGAGCTGTACTCATTGAAGGACGGTGGCTGGAAAGACGTCGATTTCCACTTTCATCTGCTGTTCGATTACGGCGAACGCAGCCACGACTTGACGCAAATACCGGTCTACGGCCCCGAGTACTTGCAGGGAGGCGATCAGCACGACAAATGGCTCGAACGCAGCGACCCGTTCTGGAATCACGATTACGGATTCGAACTGGGCACGCGGCGCCTCTGTCGGCAGGTGCTGATGTTTCACCATTTCCGCAACGAACTGGGTGACTCACCAAAGCTGGTTCAACGGCTTTTTTTGCAGCACCGCCAGGGTACGCTGGAATACAACCACCTGACTGCCGCTCATCTTCAGGCCTACGATAAACAAGGCAATGTCGAGAGCCGACCACCGTTCGAATTCAGCTACGCGCCCTTCGATCTGAAAAAAGCCGATCAACCCGGCTGGAAAGCGTTCCCGCAGATGCCAGGCCTCAATGACGGTCAGCGTTACCAGTTGGTGGATTTGTACGGCAAAGGCATGCCCGGCATTTTATGTCGCTACGACAAGGCCTGGTACTTCCGTGATGTTCATCGGGCCGACAGCGGCGGTGATGACATTCGCTACGGCGACTTGACTGAACTGCCGTACATTCCGCTGGCCGACAGCAGTAAATCGCTGCGTCAGACGCTCACCGACCTGAACGGTGACGGCAAGCTCGAATGGGGTGTACACGCGCCGACCATGAATGGCTGCTTCACCATGAACCCTGACCGCCAGTGGTCAGGATTTGTCCCCTACAAAGCCTTCCCGCTGGAGTACTTCCATCCTCAGGCGCAGATGGCCGACCTGGTAGGCGACGGTCGCACTCACGTGGCCCTGATCGGCAGCAACAGTGTGCGTTTGTACACCAATCTGGGCGATGACAAAGGGTTCAGTGCCGGCCGAAATGTAGAGCACGACAACGACGATGCCCTGCCATTGCCGAGCAATTCCGAAACCGAAGTGGTCGGTTTCAGTGATGTACTGGGCAGCGGCAAACAGCACCTGTTTCGTCTGCGCCACAACAGCCTGGAGTGCTGGCCCAACCTCGGTCACGGGCGTTTTGGTAAACGAATAGTGCTCAGCACCCCGACGTTTCCTTACGAGTCATTCAATGCTTCACAAGTCTTGCTGGCGGATCTGGATGGTTCGGGGGCAACTGACCTGATCTATCTGGAATCCGATCGGTTCCTGGTGTTCATGAACCACTGCGGCAAAGGTTTCTCCACTGAGCCAATTGCTCTGCCCTGGCCCGAAGGCGTGCGTTACGACCGGTTGTGCCAGGTCACCACGGCGGACCTGCTGGGGCTGGGTTGCACCAGTCTGGTCCTGACCGTACCGCACATGTCGCCCCGGCACTGGCGCTACGATTTCGTCAAAGCCAAACCGTATCTGGTCAACCGCAGCAACAACAACATGGGCACGCTCAGCCTCATCGACTATCGCAGTTCGGCACAGGAGTTCCTTGACGAGGAATACGAGCACCATCAGATCGATAAAGACAAAATCGTCGAGTCCGGTGTGCCGTTCGCCATGCATCTGGTCAAGCGCCAAACCCAGATCGATGAAATCACCGGCAATAAACTGACCCAGCTCATGAGTTACCGCCTGGGTTACTACGACCCCTTTGAACGGGAGTTCCGTGGTTTTGGCCTGTTATTGCAGACCGATACCGAAGCTACCGAGGCGGAACGCAAAAGCCGGGGCTTCACCGCGCCGATCTTGAGTAAAACCTGGTTTCACACGGGCAAGACCATTGATCCGCCAAGGGACGGGTATTACAGCAGCGATGCGCAGGCTGTTGCGTTGAAAGCCACCAAACTGGAACGCTTTCACGCGCGCGACAGGGCCGGCGAACCGCTGGAGCCTGACGAAGAAACGGCCCGCCAGATCGCACGTGCGCTCAGTGGCTCGACGCTGCGCTCTGAAATTTTCGCTCGGGATAACCCGGTTGTGCCGTATGCAGTGACGGAAGCCCGCTATCAGGTACGCCTATTGCGAGCAAAAAGCGAGCATTACCCCTATGCCGTGCTGCAACCCATGGCGCTGGAATCGATCAGCTATCAGTACGAACCTGAACTGCCGGACGACCCGCGCTGCGAACACAGCCTCAGCCTGAAATGGGACGAGTTCGGCAGCGTGCTCCACGCGATGATCGTCTACTACGCCCGGCGCAAAACCGACGCAACGCCGCCCTTTGAAGACGAGCATAAAAACCGCTATTGGAAAGATGCCCACGATGAGGCGCAGCAGTGCTGGTATTTGACCGAGTCCAAGGCCGAATTCATTCACGTGTACGACGAAGCGACCTGGAAGCCGGGTATACCTTTTCGACTGGGGTTGCCGTATCGGGAGCGCAGTAATGCGCTGGTGCTGGAAAAGGCGCAGTTGAGTATCAAAGATATCCACCACGAGAACTTTCTGGAGTGGAGCAAGGACGAGGGTGAATGGGCGAAGCAGTCGGTGCTCGCGGGCATGTCGATGCAGCTCTACACCGATCCTCTCAACGGTCAGACCCTGGAACAAGGCACGGCAACTGTCCATGCGCTGCCGGCCCAAGTGGAGATTGCCGAACTGGATCACAGGGCCTTGAGCGCTTATTACAAGCTCATCGACAAAGACGGCAACATGCCCTTCAACCTCAAGGAAAAGCTCGAATCACCCGAGGTGGGTTACCACATCATGGAGTGGTTCTTGCCTGAAGTTGAGCAGTCGGAGCCCACCGACCCGACTGACGCGAAGGAATACCTGTGGTCGATTCACCGTGGCTTCCCCAGCTATCACGGGCCAGAAGGTTTTTACAACGTCCGGCACTTCCAGCAAACCCGAAGCCACGGCACCACCAAAGTCAAATACGACCGTTACTGGTGCCGGCACACGTCCATCGAATTGTCGGACGGTTGCATCACTCAGATCGTCGACACTGATTACTGCACGTTTCTGCCCGCAGCGATCAAAGACCCCAATCAAAACACCCAGGAAGCGCGCTACAACGCTTTTGGCGAAGTGCTGGTCACCAGTTTTTATGGCACCGAACTGGGTGAGGCGGTCGGCTTCGACCCGCTGAGCGACTACGTGCGCCCCGACGACCGCAGTCCGGCCCATGCCATCGAATCGCCCTTTGTCGCCATCGGCAATTACGCCATGGCCATGTTCAGCGACGCGTTCAGCTGGATGGGCCGTCTGCCGACAACCGAGCCGCCCACCGCTGAATGGCTGAGCTGGGCGCTGGCAGAAGGGTTTGTGCTACCCAGCGGCCACCTTTGCGATCGCGCTCGCGAGCATCTGCACGATCTCGAAGCCCCCACACCCTCCGAGCGACTTCTCCAACAATACGTCGATGCCGCCCATCGTGAGCCGGTGCACATCGCGATCCTGCAAGCAGACCGTTATCCCGGCGATCCGGAGTTACAGATTCGCATCGCCATCAGACATCAGGACGGCTTCAGCCGGGTGCTGCAAACCAAGCAGGAGGTCGAACCGGGCAAGGCTTGGGTGGTGGCCGACGACGGCACCTTGAAACTCAAGGACGATGGCACCCCGCAGGAAGCCGAAGCCGCGCGACGCTGGCGGGTCAGCGAGCCGGTCGAATACAACAACAAGGGTGAAAAAGTACGGATCTACCGGCCGTACTTTGCGGATAGGTGGATTAACATCAAAGACCACTCAATGCGTGAACACGCCTATCACGACCAGCAGTTCTACGATGCCGCAGGGCGTCCGACCGAAACCGTGCTGGCGAAAAAAATGCTGCAAGGTGATCCACCGGAGCTGAAACCGCTGCGCCGGGAGATGTGGTACTGGATCTGGTGCACCGTGGCGTTTGACGAGAATGATCTGTTTGAGCCGCCACCACCCGAAAAGCGCCGAACCAACAGAACGCTCCATTGAACATGAGCATCCATTCGCATACGCCACAACTGGCTGTCATCGACAACCGTGGCCTGCCAGTCCGTCAGGTCGCGTACTGGCGGCGAGACGCGGCGGAGCTCAGGCCCGAAGCGCTGGTGACGGCTCAGGAACATGACGGCGCCGGTCGCCTAGTAGCGCAACGGGATCCGCGCTTCCTCGCGCCCGCGTCCCGTCCGAACATGGCCACGGTTTACAGCCTGTCTGGCGCGGCGTTGTTCACTGAAAGTCGCGACGCCGGATGGCGCCTGGGCTTACCGGACAGGACCGGGCACATGCGCGAGCATTGGGATGGTCGAGGCAGCCATTGGCAGAACGAGTACGACACACAGCGACGTCTGACGGCAGTCCTTGAACAAACCCGAGACTCGACCTTACGTACTGTCGAACGCCTGACCTACGCCGACAACGCTGGTGAGTTCGCCGAGCGCAATCAGTGCGGACAATTGATCCGCCACGATGATCGGGCCGGTGTGGTGTGGCTCGACCAGCAAGCGCTCAACGGCGGCGTTATCCGCCAACGCCGACGGTTTCTGCCGGATCAGTCTGACGTTCATCCCCACTGGCCCGTCGTCGAAGCGGAACGCGACGCCCTGCTGCAACCCGGCGCGGGCTACATGACCGCGAGCCGCATCGGGCCGTCGGGGCAAGTGCTTGAACAGACCGATGCCGGCGGTCATCGACAACACTTCAGCGTTGATCGCGCCGGGCAATTGCAACGCATTGACCTGACCCTCGACTCTCAAGATCTACAACCGCTGTTGAAAGCGGCGAGCTACAACGCCGAAGGTCAACTGCTGACTCAGATCACCGGCAACGACGTCACCAGCAGCGCGACCTATGAGGCAGCGAGAGGCCGCTTGAAGCGCTTGACCGCCACCACGCCGGAAGGTGTTCGTTTACAGGATTTGCGTTATGAGTACGACCCGGTCGGCAACATTCTGCGGATAGTGGACCACACCCAACCCGTCACGTTCTTCGCCAACCAGCGTGTAGCGGCAGAAAACACTTACACCTACGACAGTCTTTACCAACTGACCTGCGCCACGGGTCGTGAGACTGCCAATGCCGGTCAGAACCCCGGCTTGCCGGAGCTGATCACGCCCTGCCCTATCGACCCCGCGCGGCTGCTCAACTTCACCGAATTCTATGAGTACGACGCCAGCGGCAACCGTACCGAACTGCGTCATGTCAGTGATGGAAATCCGTTCAGGCAACAGCTGCGCGTCGATCCGCAGAGCAACCGCGCCTTGCCGTGGAACGACGGTGAAGACGAGCCGGACTTCCCACGCAATTTCGACGCAAACGGCAACCAGCAATACCTGTCCCCCGGTGCACAGCCGATGACCAGGGACGCGTTGAATCAGTTGCAAAGCGTGACCACCGTCGGCCGCCCGACCGAGGCCGATGACGCTGAAGGGTATCGCTACAACGCGGCCGGTGAACGGGTGGCCAAGTTCAGCAGCCAACAGGCCCATGCCGTGACACATCGGCGTGTCGTTCATTACCTTCCGGGGCTGGAAGTGCGCACCAGCGATGACGACGAAGAACTTCACGTCATCTGCGTTCCTCTGGCCCGTGGCAGCGTGCGGTGCCTGCATTGGGTCAAGGGCAAGCCCGGCGATATCGAGGCTGATCAGTTGCGCTACAGCGTCGATGATCATCTGGGGTCTTGCAGCCTGGAACTGGATAAACACGCGGGTGTGATCAGCCACGAGGGTTATTACCCCTATGGCGGTACGGCGTGGTGGGTGGCGCGGTCGAAGGTCGATGCGGATTACAAGACCGTTCGGTATTCGGGCAAGGAACGGGATGCGTGTGGGCTTTATTATTATGGGTTTCGGTATTTTGCGCCGTGGTTGGGGCGGTGGGTGAATCCGGATCCAGCCGGCTCGGTTGACGGCTTGAACTTGTATTGCTTCTGTGGAAACAACCCTGTCTGCAGGACAGATTCTGATGGGCGTATGTGGGGGCCGTTCGAAGAAGCTGTAGATGCATTTTTGGAGATCGAACCAGTAATCAGAGCGGAGTATGGCCTGCCACCGATCGGGCTGCCTGCTTCAGAGCTGGAAGACGATGAGTCAATGGATTACCAGGACTCACCGGAATCATTTGCAAGCCATGACTCACCGGGCGAATCCAGTCCGGGTTCTGCTGACAGCCCCGTCCCGCCCCCCTCACCAACAAATGATCAAAATACCGTCCTCGATATTTTGAATGCGAACCCCGATAAACCCGTTCACTACTGGAACGATGCAAACCTGCTGGAAAGGACCAGCTTCGGCGGCAAAGTGTACCGGGCAGATCGGCGCCTCCCTGAAGAGGTGCTAAGGGATGGGTTCAACCCCTCAACCGAGTTCACTTCCATTGGCAAAATGATCAGTAGCGAAGCGTTGACTGTCGCGGAGACACTCGAAGGGGTGCTGTTTTATGCAGCACAATCGCAAGATGATTATTACTTTTATGAGATCGATGCCGATGAGGTAGGTGGCGTCTCTTTGCTTGAAAACCTCGTACTCAATACACCAAGAATGCTTCAACACCTTAATGCCGAGCCCACCGGCAGCCCGACCGAACAAACCGGACTCTCAAACAGAATGCGTGAAGCACATTTGAATTTTGATGATCTGAACGATGGCAAACCCAGGATTAAGTCATTGGGTCGACTGCCAGAAGATATGAAACGTGCGCGCGTGACTGTCAACCACTGACCGATAAGGAAGGCAACCGATGGCATGAGATGAGAGCTGGCGCGAGATAACCTACATGCTATCTTGCGCCTCCTATCGCCAGTCCGACTCGCGTTCCATGATTTCGATTTCCCGTACCCTGCGCCTGACGCTGTACACCTTCATCATCCTCGCAGGCGCAGCCCTTGCAGCCACGCTAGCCATGCGCCACGCCGAGCGTCAGGCCCTAGTGGAAGATGCCGCCCGCGCCAATCTGCAACTGGGCTTGTACGCCACGTCCCTGCACACCCTGATCGAACGCTACCGCGCCCTGCCCGCCGTGCTGGCGCTGGACCCGGAGCTGCGTTCGGCGCTAAACGGTCCGGTGACACCGGAACAGCAGGACGCGCTGAACCGCAAACTGGAAAAGATCAATGGCGCCGCCGAGTCTTCGACCCTGGAACTGCTCGATCACACCGGCCTCGCCGTGGCGGCGAGCAACTGGCGTTTGCCCAGCAGTTACGTCGGTCACAACTACGGTTTTCGCCCCTACTTCAGCCAGACCCGCACCCAGGGCACCGGGCGTTTTTATGCAGTGGGCGTGACCAGCGGGATTCCCGGTTACTTCCTGTCCAGCGCCGTCACCGATGACGGCGGGAAGTTTCTCGGCGCCATGGTGGTGAAGCTCGAATTTCCCGAACTGGAGCGCGAATGGCGTCAGGGCAGCGACACGCTGCTGGTCAGCGATGCACGCGGGATCATCTTCATCGCCAATCAACCGGGCTGGCGCTATCGCCAGTTGAAACCGCTGAGTGAAAGCGACCACGCCGAACTCAAGGCCACCCGCCAATACGACAAGCAGCCGCTGACGCTGCTCGGCTATCAAACATTGCGGCGCTTTGACGACAACAGCGAACTGGCGCGGGTCGAAGGCCCGGACGGCAAAGCGGATTACCTGTGGGAATCCCTGCCGCTGACCGCCGAGGGCTGGACGCTGCACTTGCTGCGTCGTCCGCAGGTGGCGTTCGAAGACAGTCGCAATGCCGCCCTCGCCGCTGCCGGGTTGTGGCTGACGCTGGTGTTTCTGTTGCTGTTCCTCAACCAGCGCTGGCGCCTGGCGAAGATGCGCCAGCGCAGTCGCGAAGAGCTCGAACAGTTAGTGGAAGAACGCACCCGCGACCTGCGCACGGCGCAGGACGGTCTGGTGCAATCGGCCAAACTTGCCGCCCTCGGCCAGATGTCGGCAGCGCTGGCCCATGAAATCAATCAACCATTGACCGCCCAGCGCATGCAATTGGCGACGCTGCGGTTGCTGCTCGATCACGGCCGTGTCGACGACGCCTACAAGGCACTGAAACCGGTGGATGAGATGCTGACGCGCATGGCCGCCCTCACCGGCCACCTGAAAACCTTCGCCCGCAAAAGCCCCAGCGGCTTGCGCGAACGCCTGGACCTGGCTTCGGTGGTGGACCAATCGCTGCAACTGCTCGACACGCGCCTGCGCGATGAGCAAGTCAGCACCGTGCTGCACCTGACACGCCCGGCGTGGGTGCGGGGCGATGCGATTCGCCTGGAGCAGGTGCTGATCAATCTGCTGCGCAACGCCCTGGATGCGATGCAGGATAAACCCTGCAAACGCCTGGAAATCCGCCTCGAAGCCGACGAACAACTGTGGCGTCTGAGCGTCATCGACAACGGTGGCGGCATCGCCGAAGAAAATCTGTCGAAGGTCTTCGATCCGTTTTTCACCACCAAACCGGTGGGCGATGGCCTGGGCATCGGTCTGGCCGTATCCTTTGCCATCGTTCACGAATCGGGCGGACGCCTGAGCGCCGCTAATCACGACAACGGCGCGGTGTTCGCCCTCACCCTGCCCATCGATCCGGAGGCGCCTGGCGCATGCTGAATTCTGTGATGGTGGTCGACGACGAAAGCAGCATCCGCAGTGCCGTCGAGCAATGGCTGAGCCTGTCGGGTTTCGAGGTGCAGTTGTTCAGCCGCGCCGATGAATGCCTGGCTCTGCTGCCCAAGCATTTCCCCGGGGTGATCCTCAGCGACGTGCGCATGCCCGGCATGACCGGGCTGGAACTGCTCGCCGAAGTGCAGCGCCGCGATGCCGACTTGCCGGTGATTCTGCTGACCGGCCACGGCGATGTGCCGATGGCGGTCGATGCGATGCGCGATGGCGCCTACGACTTTCTCGAAAAACCCTTCAGCCCGGAAACCCTGCTCGGCAGCCTGCGCCGTGCGCTGGACAAGCGCCGACTGGTGCTGGAAAACCGCGCGTTGCACGAGCAGGCCGATAACCGCGCCAAACTCGACGCAACCTTGCTCGGCGTGTCCCGTGGCTTGCAGACGCTGCGTCGACAAGTGCTGGACCTGGCGGCGTTGCCGGTCAACGTGTTGATTCGCGGTGAAACCGGCAGCGGCAAGGAGCTGGTCGCCCGCTGCCTGCACGACTTCGGTCCGCGTGCCGACAAGCCGTTTGTCGCGCTGAACTGTGCGGCGATTCCCGAGCAATTGTTCGAAGCCGAGCTTTTTGGGCACGAGAGCGGCGCGTTCACCGGCGCTCAAGGCAAACGCATCGGCAAGCTTGAATACGCCGATGGCGGCACGCTGTTTCTCGATGAAATCGAAAGCATGCCGCTGGCCCAGCAGGTGAAATTGCTGCGGGTGCTGCAGGAGCAGAAGCTGGAGCGATTGGGTTCCAATCAGAGCATTCGCGTGGATTTGCGCATCATCGCTGCGACCAAACCGGATTTGCTGGACGAGGCGCGGGCCGGGCGTTTTCGCGAGGATCTGGCCTATCGGCTGAACGTCGCCGAGTTGCGCTTGCCGCCGTTGCGTGATCGACGCGAAGACATTCCGTTGTTGTTCGAGTCATTTGCACAGAAGGCCGCCGAGCGGTTGGGTCGCACGTTTGCGCCGCTGAGCGGCCCGCAGTTGAGCCATCTGTTGAGCCACGACTGGCCGGGCAATGTGCGCGAACTGGCGAACGTGGCCGAACGGCAAGTGCTGGGGCTGGAAGAGCCCACGCCTGTGGGCATCGATCCGGGGCAGTCGCTGGCAGCGCAGCAGGAAGCGTTCGAAGCGCACTGCCTGCGCGCGGCGTTGACGCGACACAAGGGCGATGTGAAAGCGGTGCTGGAAGAGCTGCAACTGCCGCGCCGCACCTTCAATGAAAAGATGCAGCGGCATGGCCTGACCCGCGAGATGTTTTTGTAGGAGACCTGAAATATCCATTGCCTGAACTGGCCTCATCGCGAGCAGGCTCGCTCCCACATTGGTCCAGTGTTCACAATTCAAATGTGGGAGCGAGCCCGCTCGCGATGAGGCCGGCACAGACAACACAAAACCAAGAGCCGGTAAGCAATTATCCGCTCACACCCAATTTCCAATAAGCGGATTTCTGCTCACTCAAACCTCAACCCCCCTCTAAACCGGCCCTCCCCCCGTTGGCACACCTCCTGCTATAGCC
>NZ_JAGYFZ010000137.1:0-13055 GCF_019946675.1 Pseudomonas sp. BF-B-15 | reverse complement strand
AAGCTGGGTAGTGCAAAGGTTCAGATCGGCAGTGCGGCCATTCGCGGGCAAGCCTCGCTCCTACAGGGGATAACGCTAACCTGTAGGAGCGAGGCTTGCCCGCGAAGGCCGCACCGCGGTTTACCTGCCTAGCTAAAAATCTTTTTGAAAAACGCCTGCATATCCGCCCACGATTTCTCATCCGCCGCCTTGTTGTAACCAATATCCGGCCCGCCATGATCGCCATGGCTCAAGCGATCCGCATCCGGATTGCTGAACCCATGCTTGGCGCCCTCAAGGTTGACGAATTGATAATCGGCCCCGGCCTTGTCCATCTCCGCCTTGAACGCCGCGACGTTTTCCGCCGTCACCATGCTGTCCAGCGCGCCATGCTCCACAAGGATTTTCGCTTTCACGCTGCCCGGCGTTGCAGGTGCTTTGGTCGCCAGCGCCCCGTGGAAACTCACCACACCCGCCAGCGGCAAGCCCTGACGTGCCGCGTTCAGCACCACGCTGCCGCCAAAGCAGTAACCAATCGCGGCGATTTTATCCGGATCGGTTTGCGGCTGTTTCTTCAACAGATCCAGCCCGGCCTGAAACCGCGCACTGGCGGCGGCGTTGTCCTTGATCGCCGCTTGCATGAACGCCATGGCGTCCTTGGGGTGTTCGGTGTTTTTGCCGTCGCCATACATGTCGATGGCCAAGGCGCTGTAGCCCAGGCCGGCGAGGTCACGGGCGCGGCGCTTGGCGTAGTCATTGAGCCCCCACCACTCGTGAACCACCACAACGCCAGGGCGGGGGCCTTTAACCGCGTCGTCGTAAGCGTAATACCCGATAAGCTTGGTGCCGTCGGGGCTTTGATAGGGGATTTCCTGGGTCTTGATGGCCGCCTGGCTGAGCCCGCTCACGGCCAGCAAGAACAGGGCAAGGAATATACGCATGGTCGGATCTCCTGCAAAAAAGTCGTCAACACAGCCTAGTCGATCTGGTTCAGCTCGGGTTCAGAGTGCGTTCAGGGGGAGTTCAGGGGCCGGTGCGTAATGTAGCGCCGTACCCAAAGCATCTGCGCATGAGGACATTTTCCTATGACTGGCTTTAAAAACCTGCTGCTGGCATTCACCGTTTTGAGCGCGAGCACCGCGGCGTTCGCTTCCGACGATAATGTCGCCAGCCTTGCTCTTGGGAAGACCGGCGAGCGACCCAAAAAGTCCCTCACCCTGCACAGCATCGGCACGAACGGCGTGGTCAGTCATGACAGTGCCTGGGGCGCGCAGTTGGGCCGCCCGAACCCTCAGGCCGATTACTGCGCTGCTTACGCGAACGTGTCGGTCTTTCACAATGGCATTAAACTCCGTCAGGAGAACCTCATGGGCCGCTATGATCTGTCTTGAAATACGCTGTTGCACCTCTGAAGAGGTTGAATTGCCCGGGAGAGCGTTATGAAATTGCTGGTCGTCGAAGATGAAGCGCTGTTGCGCCATCACCTGCAAACCCGCCTGACGGACAGTGGCCACGTGGTCGAGTCCGTGGCCAACGCCGAGGAGGCGCTGTACCAGACCGAGCAATTCAACCATGACCTGGCGGTGATCGACCTCGGCCTGCCCGGCATGGGCGGGCTCGACCTGATCCGTCAGCTGCGCTCGCGGGGCAAGACCTTCCCGATCCTGATCCTCACCGCGCGCGGCAACTGGCAGGACAAAGTCGAAGGCCTCGCTGCCGGCGCCGACGATTACGTGGTCAAGCCGTTCCAGTTCGAAGAGCTGGATGCGCGCCTGAATGCCTTGCTGCGTCGCTCCAGCGGTTTCACCCAGTCGACCATCGTCGCCGGGCCGCTGCTGCTCGACCTCAATCGCAAGCAGGCGTCCCTCGATGAACAACCGCTGGCGCTGACTGCCTACGAGTACCGGATCCTCGAATACCTGATGCGCCATCATCAGCAAGTGGTGGCCAAGGACCGCTTGATGGAGCAGCTCTACCCGGATGACGACGAGCGCGATCCGAACGTGATCGAAGTGCTGGTCGGCCGCTTGCGCCGCAAACTCGAAGGCCCGGCCGGCTTCAAGCCGATCGACACCGTGCGGGGCCTCGGCTACCTGTTCAATGAGCGCTGCACTTGATTCGTTCGCTTCGTGTCCGTTTGATGCTCGCCGCCACGATCCTGGCGGTGTTGTTCATGCTGGCGTTGCTGCCGGCGATGCAGGGCGCGTTCAGCCTGGCGTTGCAGGATTCCATCGAGCAGCGCCTGGCGTCGGACGTCACCACGCTGATTTCCGCCGCCCGGGTCGAGGGCAACCACTTGCAGATGCCGGCGCAGTTGCCGGACGAGCGTTTCAACCTCACCGACAGCCGTTTGCTCGGCTATATCTATGACCGTGAAGGTCACCTGGTCTGGCGCTCGAAGGGCACTCAGGAAGAGGACATCAACTACAAACCGCGTTACGACGGGCGCGGTAACGAGTTCGCGAGGATCAGCGAAGCCAACGGCCAGGAATTCTTCGTCTATGACGTCGAAGTCAAACTGCTCGGCGGCAAAAGCGCGGCGTTCAGCATCGTCGCGCTGCAACCGGTGCGCGAGTACGAAGACACCCTCGAAGGCCTGCGGGAAAATCTCTATCTGGGTTTCGGCGCCGCTTTGTTGGTGCTGCTGGCGTTGCTGTGGATCGGCCTGACCTGGGGTTTGCAGGCGTTGCGCCGACTCAGTCAGGAGCTCGACGAAATCGAAAGCGGCACCCGCGAAAGCCTCAGCGAACAGCACCCGCGTGAATTGCTGCGCCTGACCGGCTCGCTCAACCGCTTGCTGCACAGCGAGCGCGAACAGCGCAGCCGCTATCGCGATTCTCTCGGCGACCTGGCCCACAGCCTGAAAACCCCGTTGACCGTGCTGCAAGGCGTCAGCGAAGACATGGCGCAACGCCCGGCGGATCGCGATCAGGCCTGGGTGCTGCAAACCCAGATCGAGCGCATGAGCCAGCAGATCAGCTATCAGTTGCAGCGCGCCAGCCTGCGCAAAAGCGGCCTGGTGCGCCATCAGGTGCGGTTGCGTCCGGTGCTGAAAAGCCTCTGCGACACGCTGGACAAGGTCTACCGCGACAAACGCGTGCGGGTGGCCTTCGATCTGCCGGAGCAATGCTACGTGCCCATCGAGCAGGGCGCCTTGCTGGAAATGATGGGCAACCTGCTGGAAAACGCCTATCGCCTGTGCCTGGGCGAAGTGCGCATCAGCGTGCGCGAGACCTTGAGCGGGGTCGAATTATGCGTCGAGGACGACGGGCCGGGTGTGCCACCGGATCAGCGTGCGCGGATTCTGCAGCGCGGCGAACGGCTGGACCGTCAGCACCCGGGGCAGGGGATCGGGTTGGCGGTGGTCAAGGACATCATCGAGAGTTACAACGCGAAACTGACCCTGGGCGATTCGCCGATGGGCGGCGCGGCGTTCCGGATTCATTTTCCGGTGGTTTGACCGGGAGTTTGAAGGTGCTCAATCGGGCCTCTTCGCGGGCAAGCCTCGCTCCTACGGGGAATGTGATCCTGTAGGAGCGAGGCTTGCCCGCGAAGGGGCCGGTGAAGTCACCGCAACAATCAATTCTCCTGCGCGCGGTAGGCTCCGGGTGTAAGCCCGGTCCATTTCTTGAACGCCCGATGAAACGCCGAAGGCTCGGAAAACCCCAGCTGCTCGGCAATCTGTTGCAACGACAGGTCCGCACGCCCCAGATGATAAATCGCAATGTCCCGGCGCAACTGATCCTTCAATTCCTGAAAACTCGAACCCTCTTCGCGCAAATGCCGGCGTAGCGTCTGCGGGCTGATGTGCAGGTGCGCGGCCACCGCTTCCAGGTCCGGCCAGCGCGCACTGTCGCGGCTGAGCAAACGGCGCAACTGGCTGCTCAGGCTGTCGCCGTCATCCGGGCGCGACAACAGGTCGGCGGGGGAGTGTTCGAGGAAATGCTTGAGGGTCCGCTCGTCCTGCAGCAACGGCATGTTCAGGTAGCGACTGTGGAACAGCAGGCTGCTCTGCGCCGCTGAAAACTCCATCGGGCAGGGGAACAGCAACTCGTATTCCGCGCCGTGCTCGGGCTTCGGGTAGCTGAACGTCGCTTGTTCCAGGCGGATGCGCTGGCCGATCAGCCAACTGCCGAGGCGATGCCAGACCATCAACTGGCTTTCGGTGAGGAAATGGTCCGGGTCCTGAAACTGCGAATCGTCCAGGCTCAGGCGGATCATTTCGTTTTCGCGGGTCAGGGTCAGGCGCGGGCCGCCGGGGAACAGGCTATAAAACAACAAGCCGCGATGCAGTGCCTTATCGAGATTGCGGCAGTGAATCACCGCATGGCACATCATCGCGAAACTGCCGGTTTTACTCGGGACCGGCCCGAAGCCCAGGTACTCGTCGTCGAGTGCCAGCCACAATCCCTGGATCAAACGGGTGAACTGCTCAGGCGCAATGCGCGCACGCGGTTCTTCCAGCAGCTCGGGGCTGATGCCGAGTTGTTGCAGCAGGTTTGAACAGTCATGACCCAGCCGACGCGCGCCACCGAGGGCGGCACGGGCGAAATGGCTGGCGATGGTACGTTCGCGCATAGAAGGCAGGTCCGTCTATTGAACGACGGATGGTAGTCGTCGGGTCAGGCAATGGACAAGGCGGATATCCGCCAAATTGCAGGACGAGGTTTGGCGGATGGGCGGAAATCCGCCACTGTTTTATAGCGCACCCAAGGCACGTTGAACCTGTAACCCCTGATGTCAAAAGGCTCGCAGCGGGTTTTGCAAAAGTGGCACGCCGCTTGCGATACAACGAGCAGATGCCTGCCGTCGTGCAGCTCGAAAAAACAAATCCCTCCAGTGCAGGAGGGTTCGCAATTCAGGTGTCGTGGGCAACAGATGGATGTTGTTAGCGCGCACTCTTGAGGAACTTTGCAATGACGACTCGTCAGCCACTGTACAAATCCCTGTATTTCCAGGTGATCGTTGCCATCGCCATCGGCATCCTGCTTGGTCACTTCTACCCGCAGACCGGTGTGGCCCTCAAGCCGCTGGGTGACGGGTTCATCAAACTGATCAAAATGGTCATCGCGCCAATCATCTTCTGTACGGTCGTCAGCGGTATCGCCGGCATGCAGAACATGAAATCGGTCGGCAAGACCGGCGGTTATGCGCTGCTGTACTTCGAAATCGTTTCCACTATTGCCTTGCTGATCGGTCTGGTCGTGGTCAACGTCGTGCAACCGGGCGCCGGCATGCACATCGACGTAACGACTCTGGACACCAGCAAAATCGCTGGCTTCATCTCGGCCGGTAAAGACCAGAGCATCGTCGCCTTTATCCTCAATGTGATTCCGAACACCATCGTCGGCGCTTTCGCCAACGGCGATATCCTGCAAGTTCTGATGTTCTCGGTGATCTTCGGTTTCGCCCTGCATCGCCTGGGTGCGTACGGCAAGCCGGTCCTGGACTTTATCGATCGCTTCGCCCACGTGATGTTCAACATCATCAACATGATCATGAAGCTCGCGCCGGTCGGTGCCTTCGGTGCCATGGCCTTCACCATTGGTGCTTACGGTGTTGGCTCGCTGGTACAGCTTGGTCAGCTGATGATCTGCTTCTACATCACCTGCATCCTGTTTGTGGTTCTGGTATTGGGCGCCATCTGCCGCGCGCATGGTTTCAGCGTACTCAAGCTGATCCGCTACATCCGTGAAGAACTGCTGATCGTACTGGGCACTTCCTCGTCGGAATCGGCTCTGCCACGCATGCTGATCAAAATGGAACGCCTGGGTGCGGATAAATCGGTAGTGGGTCTGGTGATCCCGACTGGTTACTCCTTCAACCTCGACGGTACTTCGATCTACCTGACCATGGCGGCTGTGTTTATCGCTCAGGCGACTGATACGCCGATGGACCTCACTCACCAGATCACCTTGCTGCTGGTGCTGCTGTTGTCCTCCAAAGGTGCGGCAGGTGTGACCGGTAGTGGTTTCATCGTGCTGGCAGCCACCCTGTCGGCCGTGGGTACTCTGCCAGTAGCCGGCCTGGCGCTGATCCTCGGTATCGACCGCTTCATGTCCGAAGCCCGTGCGCTGACCAACCTCGTTGGTAATGCCGTTGCGACCCTGGTCGTGGCCAAGTGGGTGAAAGAGCTGGACGAAGACAAGCTGCAAGTCGAGCTGGCTTCCGGTGGTCGCGGTATCTCCGATGAGCGTGAAGTAGATGACCTGGGTGTGGCCGAAGGCCCAACCCCAAGCAACGTCAAGTAACACGCGTTGTCATGAAAAAACCCGCTTCGGCGGGTTTTTTCATGCCTGGAATTTGAGCGTAACGGTCACAGTTGCTGACACATCAGGTGATTGCTGCAACGCGATTGGCTGCCTAGGCTGGAGGCATCGAATACGGAGATCGCTCATGCCCGGCCCATTGGCATCACTCAAGGTTCTGGATTTCTCGACATTGTTGCCGGGGCCGTTCGCCTCGCTGTTATTGGCTGACATGGGCGCCGAGGTTTTGCGCATCGAATCGCCGACCCGCATGGACCTGTTGCGCGTACTGCCGCCCCATGACCAAGGCGTGTCGGCCAGCCACGCGTACCTCAATCGCAACAAGCGCAGCCTGGCGCTGGACCTCAAGCAGCCCGAGGCGCTGGCGGTGATCAAGCAACTGGTGCAGGACTACGACATCGTCCTGGAACAATTCCGCCCCGGTGTGATGGAACGATTGGGCCTGGGGTATGAAGCGTTGAAGGCCATCAACCCGAAGCTGATCTACGTGTCGATCACTGGATACGGGCAAACCGGCCCCTACAAGGATCGCGCTGGCCACGACATCAATTACCTGGCGTTGGCGGGGCTGGCGAGCTACACCGGCCGCACCGACAACGGCCCGCTGCCCTTGGGCGTGCAAGTGGCGGATGTCGCCGGCGGTTCGCTGCACGGCGTCATCGGCCTGCTGGCGGCGGTGATCGCCCGGCAACAAAGCGGGTTGGGCCAGCATCTGGATGTGAGCATGACCGACTGCGCGTTCAGCCTGAACGCCATGGCCGGGGCCGGGTACCTGGCCTGCGGCGAGGAGCCGGGCCGGGAAGACCAGATGCTCAACGGCGGCAGCTTCTACGACTATTACCGTTCGCGGGATGGCCGCTGGTTATCGGTGGGCAGCCTGGAGCCGCCGTTCATGAAACAACTGTGCACGGCACTGGGGCTGGAGGAGTTGGCGACATTGGGCCTGTCACCTCAGCCTGCCCAGCAAAAGAAGCTAAAGGACGCGCTGCAGACTGAATTCGAGAAACACGACTTTGCCGAATTGTGCGCGCTGTTTGCCGAGCTCGATGCGTGCGTCGAGCCGGTGCTGACCTTGGGTGAGGCGATTCGGCATCCGCAGTTGCAGGCGCGGGAGTTGGTGACCGACGTGCCGCGAGGGGATGGCACGAGCCAGGCGCAGATGGCGTGTCCGTTGAAGTTTTCGGATGGCTTGCCCGAGCCTCGGCATATCGGTGCGGCGCTGGGTGAACATACGGATCAGGTGTTGGGGGAGTTGGGGTTTGGTGCTGAGCGGATTGCCGAATTGCGGCGTGCCAAGGTGATTATGTAGGGTTTTCGATGGCCTCTTCGCGGGCAAGCCTCGCTCCTACAGGTGATTTCGATGCTTCTGTAGGAGCGAGGCTTGCCCGCGAAGGGGCCCACCAAAACACGACAAATCCGACTTACTCGACCCGCATCTCCCCACTGAACACCAACGTGCTCCGGCACCGCCGACACAAATACCGCCGCCCCTGCCGTACCAGGCTATGGCGCTGCGCCGAAAACGGGAAATCACTGTCGGCGCACGGGCATTTGTAGATATAGCGCGTCACGCTGCGGCGCTTGACGTCGTAGGTGTGGCAGCGGTTGGGCGGCAGTTCGTACACGCCACGCATGATCAATTGCCACTCTTCGCCGTGGGGCTGGATGCGATCGCCAAACAGCTGATGAGCGATCAGGTGGGCGACTTCATGAGCCACGGTCTGCTTGAGGAAGTCTTCCGTGTTTTCGCGGTACAGCTGCGGATTGAAGCGCAGCAGGTTCTCGTGCAGATGCGCGACACCGGCTTTTTGCCCGCGCAGCTTGAGGCTCACCACGGGGCGTTTGAAGGTTCGTTTGAAAAAGGATTCGGCTTGTTGGTAACAGTCTTCGACGCGGGTATTGAGTTGCTCGGGCATGCTTGATGGATCTCCAGAGACGTCGAGTATGCCGCAACGCTCGGGCCTTGCGAATCGCCAGGGCGCCGAATGGTCGTTACCCCCCACATTGAAAGGCCGCCTTGCGGCGGCCTGTATTGGCAGATCTTGATTTTGGGTGGAGAGCGTAACTAGTTCGTGTAGACCGGCCCCACGCCGAGTCCCCAGACAATGACAGTGAACGCCATGATCGCCACCAGTACCACTAAACCGACGGCGAGCACCGAACTTGAAAATAGAAATCCCTCGTCAGATGGAATGTTCATGAAAGTTGGAAGCCCCACATACAGCAGGTACACCGTGTAGCAGATGGCCGCCGTCCCGACGATCATCCCCAGCCACATGTGTGGGTACAGTGCCGCGAGGCCGCCTATGAACAGCGGGGTCGCGGTGTAGGTCGCAAACGCAACGCAACGTGCCAGACTCGGGTTGGCGTCATAGGTGCGGGCCATCCAGTGGATGAACGCGCCCATTACGGCAACGCCGCCGAGCATCGCCACGTACGACATGATCGTCATCCATAGCGCGCTTTCCTGCGTCAGCATCACCGGTGCCCGGCTGCCAATTACCCAGCCGACCTGCGTGGTGCCGATAAACGCCGACACGGCGGGGATCGCCGCCAGAATCAGCGTGTGGGTCAGGTACATGTGGCTGATGCTTTCCTCTTGGTCGCCACGGATTTCTTTCCATTCCTGGTCGGGGTGGGTGAAGAGCCCCACTACGTGATGGATCATGCCAGTCACTCCTCTTGTTTTTACCGTCGCCCCCCAGTGGAGCGCCTACAGGCCAAAGTGGCCAAGTAAGTAAAGGTCTGGATATGTGTGCGACCTTATGACGCAGTATAGAAAGGTCTTAACCCCGCAGGTTGTAGGGCGTTAGAGCAAATCGCGCTGTAAATCCCTCTGTTAATCGCCACTGGCACTGTCAACGTTATCCCTGTGGGAGCGAGACCGGCTTGCCGGCGATGGCGGTGTATCAGGCATGACTGTTTGGACTGACACACCGCCATCGCGAGCAGGCTCGCTCCTACAGGGGGATTACGGGTACTTCGCCGGAGGCGGGTTTTTGCGTAAAATGCCGGCCTTTCGTCACACCTCACGGATCTCGCGTCATGGGCACTCTCACGGTCAACCAGAACAAACTGCAAAAGCGCCTTCGCCGTCAGGCCGGTGAGGCTGTCGCCGATTTCAACATGATTGAAGACGGCGACAAGGTCATGGTCTGCCTGTCCGGCGGCAAGGACAGCTACACCATGCTCGACGTGCTGATGCATTTGCAGAAGGTCGCGCCGATCAAGTTCGAGATCGTGGCCGTGAACATGGACCAGAAGCAGCCGGGTTTCCCTGAGGACGTGCTGCCGGCGTACCTCAAAACCCTGGGTATCGAATACCACATCGTCGAGAAAGACACGTACTCGGTGGTCAAGGAGCTGATTCCGGAAGGCAAGACCACCTGCTCGCTGTGCTCGCGCCTGCGTCGTGGCACGCTCTACACCTTTGCCGACGAAATCGGCGCGACCAAAATGGCCCTCGGTCACCACCGCGACGACATCGTCGAAACGTTCTTTCTCAATATGTTCTTCAACGGCTCGCTCAAGGCCATGCCGCCGAAGCTGCGCGCCGACGACGGCCGCAACGTGGTGATCCGCCCGTTGGCCTACTGCAACGAAAAAGACATCCAGGCCTACTCGGACCTCAAGCAATTCCCGATCATCCCGTGCAACCTCTGCGGTTCCCAGGAAAACCTGCAACGTCAGGTGGTCAAGGAAATGCTGCAGGAATGGGAGCGCAAGACGCCGGGCCGCACCGAAAGCATTTTCCGCAGCTTGCAGAACGTGATCCCGTCGCAATTGGCGGACCGCAACCTGTTCGACTTCACCAACCTGCGGATCGACGAAACCGCCATGTCGCGGTTCGTTAACGTAGTAAACCTCTAAACACAATCACTGTGGGAGCCAGCCTGCTGGCGATAGTGGTGGGTCAGTCAACAAAGATGTGCCTGACCCACCGCAATCGCCAGCAGGCTGGCTCCCACATTGGTCTACTCACTGACTCCTCAGGAGAGGGCATGCGCGATTACAAGTGGCTGCACGAATACTGTCTGAACCGCTTCGGTTCCGCAGCCGAACTGGAAGCCCATCTGCCCGTTCCGAAGACTGCCGCGCAATTGCGCGATATCAGCGACGATCGCTACCTCTCGACCATGGCGCTGCGTGTGTTCCGCGCCGGGCTCAAGCACAGCCTGGTGGACGCCAAGTGGCCGGCCTTCGAAGAGGTGTTCTTCAAGTTCGACCCGGAAAAAGTCGTGCTGATGAGCGCCGAACACCTTGAACGCCTGATGCAGGACGCGCGGATCATCCGCCACCTGGGCAAGCTCAAGAGCGTGCCGCGCAATGCGCAGTTCGTGCTGGACGTGGCCCATGAGAAAGGCAGCTTTGGCGAGTTGATCGCCGATTGGCCGGTGACCGATATCGTCGGCTTGTGGACCTACCTGAAAAAACACGGTCATCAATTGGGTGGCTTGTCGGCACCGAGATTTTTGCGGATGGTCGGCAAGGACACCTTTGTGCCGAGTTATGACGTGGTGGCGGCGCTGAATGCGCAGAAGATCGTCGACAAAGTGCCGACCAGCCTGCGGGACCTGACCACGGTGCAGGGCGTGTTCAACCAGTGGCATGAAGAAAGCGGCGGTCGGCCGATGAGCCAGATTTCGATGATGCTGGCGTACACCGCCAATCATTGATATCGAGTGATGCCCTTCGCGGGCAAGCCTCGCTCCTACAGGTTTCTCAGATTCCTGTAGGAGCGAGGCTTGCCCGCGAAGGGGCCCGATCAGGCGACGGAAATCTCGCCCTCGCCAGCCAACTTGCGATTCAACTGAAACCGCCACCGCACATACAACAGCGCCGAGCAGAACACCGCCAGGCTCGCGCCCATTTCCAGCAAACCGAACAGCTGCCGGTTCGGGTCATACGCCGCCAGTGCGCCCTTGATGAAATACAGGTTCACCACAAAACACATCCACGAATGCCCGCGCGCGCTGCCGACGATCATCCCCGGCGCCAGCAACAGCAGCGGCACCAGTTCGATCAGCAGAATCACCCACGGCCGCGCACCATGCAGGTCGGCGACCACCAGGTAATAAGCGCAGAGCAATCCCACCAGGCCGAAGTAGCACAGCAGACTGATGACGCGCATCGCCCGAACCCGTGGTTCGAGCCATTCAATGGAAGGCAGGATCTTCGGCTTTTTCGCCATCTCAGCTCACCAACTTTTGTGCGGTCTTCGCCAGACGCAGACCCAAGGCCCGGCACAGCGCCACTTCATGTTCATTCAAACCGCTTTTGCCATCGGCGCCGGCGTGATGACTGGCGCCATAAGGCGTGCCGCCGCCACGGGTTTCCAGCAACGCGGACTCGCTGTACGGCAGGCCGGTGATCAGCATGCCGTGGTGCAGCAGCGGCAGCATCATCGACAGCAGCGTGGTTTCCTGACCGCCGTGCAGGCTCGCGGTGGAAGTGAAAACCCCGGCCGGTTTGCCGACGAGCGCGCCGGTCAGCCACAGGTTGCTGGTGCCGTCGAGGAAGTATTTGAGCGGTGCGGCCATGTTGCCGAAACGCGTCGGGCTGCCGAGCGCCAGGCCTGCGCAGTTCTTCAGGTCGTCGAGGCTGGCGTACAGCGCGCCTTCGTCCGGAATGTCCGGCGACACCGCTTCGCACTCGGTGGAAATCGCCGGCACGGTGCGCAGGCGCGCTTCCATCCCGGACTGCTCGACACCGCGGGCGATCTGCCGCGCCATTTCATTGGTCGAGCCGCTACGGCTGTAATACAGAACCAGAATGTACGGCGCGCTCACGGCAGCAACTCCAGCACGTTCTCCGGCGGACGGCCGATGACGGCTTTGTCGCCGACTTCGAGAATCGGTCGCTCCATCAGTTTCGGGTGCGCAGCGATGGCGGCAATTAATTGCGCCTCGCTCAGGCTCGCGTCGGCGAGGTTGAGGGTCTTGTACTCGTCCTCACCGGTGCGCAGCAATTGCCGGGCGCCGAGGCCGAGCTTTTTCAGCAGGCTCTGCAATTGCGCGGCGTCCAGCGGGGTCTCGAGGTAGCGCACCACGGTCGGCGTCAGGCCACGGGCTTCGAGCAGTTCGAGCGCACCGCGGGATTTCGAGCAGCGCGGGTTGTGATAAAGCGTCAGATCGGTCATGTGCGGGTCGCATCTTGCGTAAGGTGACGGCTATTCTAACTGTGCAGCGCGTAATCCAGAACCTTGGGAGGCGATGGGTCGCAGGCGCATTCAATTTTGAACAAGGATCACGACATGACAAGGCGATTGGCAGCGGCATTGGCGATCATCGGTGCGCTGATGTTGGGGGGCTGCGGCAATGACTATGGCATCGATCAGAACGGCCAAAAAGTCGCCGCCGAACGTCTGGACAAACAATGGCTGGTGCTTAATTACTGGGCCGAATGGTGCGGCCCGTGCCGAACCGAGATCCCGGAACTGAACGGGCTGGCCGAGCAGTTGAAGGACAAGAAGATCGGTGTGTTCGGGGTCAACTTCGACAATGTGCAGGGCGAAGAGCTGAAAAGCGCCAGCGAGAAACTGGGGATCAGATTCACCGTATTGGCTTCGGATCCGGCAGAGTTGTTTGAACTGCCGCGCAGCGAGGCGTTGCCGGTGACGTACATCATCGATAACAAGGGCAAGGTGCGGGAACAGTTGATGGGTGAGCAGACAGCGGCGGGGCTGATGGCGAAGCTTGAGGCGTTAAAAGCAACGAACTGATTCACACGGACCTGTAGGAGCCGGCTTGCTGCGGGCGGCGTTCCGACGATGACGGTGAATCAGTCAGCATTTATGTCGCCTGACAC
>NZ_JAGYFZ010000136.1:0-13726 GCF_019946675.1 Pseudomonas sp. BF-B-15 | reverse complement strand
CAGGGGGGGCGGGTCAGAGGCTGAACCGTCCAACCATCGTGTTCAGGTCCACTGCCAATCGCGACAGTTCGTTGCTCGCTGCGCTGGTCTGATTGGCGCCGGTGGCCGATTGCACCGACAGATCACGAATGTTCACCAGGTTACGGTCCACTTCACGGGCCACTTGGGCCTGTTCTTCGGCCGCGCTGGCGATCACCAGGTTGCGTTCGTTGATTTCGACGATGGCGCTGTTGATCGTGTCCAGTGACATCCCTGCGCCGCGAGCGATGTTCAAGGTCGACTCGGCGCGCTCGGTGCTGTTGCGCATCGAATCCACCGCGTGCTCGGTGCCGGTCTGAATGCTGCCGATCATGCGTTCGATTTCGCTGGTCGATTGCTGAGTGCGGTGCGCCAGTGCACGCACTTCGTCCGCCACCACCGCAAAACCGCGCCCGGCTTCACCGGCACGGGCCGCTTCGATGGCGGCGTTCAAGGCCAGCAGGTTGGTCTGGTCCGCCAGGCCACGGATCACGTCCAGTACCTTGCCGATGTCGCGGGATTCATTGGCCAGATCACCGATCAGTGTCGCCGTGCTCTGCACATCGGCGCTCATGCGTTCGATGGCGCTGACGGTTTCCTGCACCAGATCACGGCCGTCACCGGCCGACGTGGTGGCGTTCTTCGATGCTTCCGAGGTGCTCACCGCGTTGCGCGCGACTTCTTCCACGGCGCTGGTCATTTCGTTGACAGCGGTGGCGGCCTGTTCGATTTCGTTGTTCTGCTGGGTCAGGCCACGGGCGCTTTCGTCGGTGACACTGTTGAGCTCTTCAGCGGCGGAGGCCAGTTGCGTGGCCGAGCCGGAAATCCGCTGCAGGGTGTCACGCAGCTTGTCTTGCATCTTCGACATGGCCAGCAGCAAACGGCCGGCTTCGTCTTCGCCATCAACGGTGATCGGGCGAGTCAGGTTGCCTTCGGCGATTTGTTCGGCAGCGCTCAAGGCATTGGCGATTGGCTTGGTGATGCTGTTGGTCAGCAGCCAGGCAAACAGCACGGTCAGGCCGGTGGCGATGACCAGCAAGGTGATCACCAGATTGAAGGCCGAATCATATTGATCGGCGGCGCGCTGATTGGTGTCGAGGGACTGCTGGGTGTTGATCTCCAGCAAGCGATTGAGCACTGCGTTGACAGCTTCGGAGTTGGTCAGCAGATCGGTGTTGAGCAAGGTGCGCAGTTCATCGACCTGATTGTTGCGCGACAGGGTTTTCATCCGGTCTTCGATCTGGCGGTACTGCCCCAGCAACTGCACGTATTGATCGTAGGCTGCACGTTCCTGCGGGCTGCTGATCAGCTTTTCGTAGGTCGCCTGAGCCGCACGAATCTGTTGGTTGCGCGACTCCAGCAGCTCCATGGTTTTCTGCTGAACGTCGGGCTCGCGGTTCACCAGCAAACGGTAGGACAGCACTCGCAGGCGCAAGGTGAGTTGAGTGAACTCGTCGAGGCTTTTGATACTCGGCACGCTGCTCAAGGTGATCTCCTCGGCAGCACCGCGAATCTTGCTCATCTGGTTCAAGGCAAACACCCCCAGAACCAGCATCAGACCGCCAATCAGGGCGAAACCGAGGAACGCCCGCGGAGCGATATTCATATTACGAAGGGACATGGTGTTTACCGAAAAGAGCGCACCTGTGCGGCGCTGAGACTGACGTATGGATGACTTATCGGTCATACGACTAAAGTCTTGAGGGGCTGCGCGTATTTGTCGCAGTCAGACCGTTTCCTGTAGGAGCGAAGCTTGCTCGCGAAGGACGTTAACGGTAACGCGTGCAGTCTGGATGAACGCGTTGTCTGGACGTCCTTCGCGAGCAAGCTTCGCTCCTACAGAAACTATGGCGACGAAGTGCAGGAACCAGATCCGCCAATCACAGTCTTTAAAGTTCGCGAGGAAGGTCGCCCGCCAGGAAAATCAAGGCCTTGCGCCCCATTAACCCTGGCATCCGTGGTGACTTTTCTTTATCGTACGCGCCCCTTGAAAATGCTTGGAAAATCAAAATGTTGGAAGCATCCCTAAGCCAATTGGAACAACTGGTCAGCGACCTTGTTCAACAGAACCAGACCCTGAGTGCAGAACTGGCCCAGGCCAAGGATGAAAACGAAAGCCTGCAACTGAGCCTGATGGAACAGGAAGAGAAACAAGGCGCCACCGCCGCCCGCATCCAGGCCCTGGTTGAACGCGTCAGCGCCGGCCCGGTCAGCGCATGAGTGTCGGCGCCGCAGGGGTAAAAGTCGTCTCGATCCTGGGGGAGGACTATTCGATCAAGGCGCCGGCCGGGGAAGAGCAAACCCTGCTGGACGCCGCATTGATGTTGAAGGCTGCTTTGGCTGACACCAAAAGAAAGTACCCGACCCTGATCGGTGACCGCCTGCTGGTGCTGGCCGCGATGAATCTGTGTTCTCAGCAGATCGAAATGAAAAAGCAGCACAAGCTCGAACTCGACCGTTACCAAGAGCAAGTCAGCGCCACGGTTGAAGTGATCTCCAAGACGATCAATCAAGCCTGATCGGCTTTGCGCACAACCAAAGAATAAATTGTCGTTTGAGTTGTATACAATCGGCACGGCTGTTGCAGTGTTTCAGCCTCTTATTCTTTGGGGGTGCTCCATGCAGTTCTGGCGTCGCAGTATTCAGTGGCAGTTGATCCTCAGTATGGGCACCGCCCTGCTGGTCAGTATTCTGATCGTGGTTGGCGTTTATACCCTCGTGGTCAACCGTCTCGCCCAGAGCTACCTGGTCGAACAAGCGCTGCCGTCGAGCATCGAAGCGATGCGCAACGACATCGAGCGCATCCTCGTTCAACCCCTCACCGCCGCCAAGGACATCGCCAGCAACAGCATGGTGCGCGACTGGCTGGCCGGGGGTGAAAACAGTGACCAGACCGCCGCGTTCGTGCAGTATCTGGAAGGCATCCGCGCCGAACACAAAGCCTTTACCGCGTTAATTGTCGGTACGGCTTCAAACCACTATTTCACTGAAAAAGGCCTGGACCGCAGCCTCAGCCGTTCCAATCCCAAAGACGCCTGGTTCTATTCGTTCCTCGACAGCAACCAGCCGCGCACCCTCAATATCGACAACGACACAGCCACCGGAGAATTGGCGCTGTTCATCGACCTCAAGGTCGAGCAGGCCGGCAAAGTCGTGGGCGTTGCCGGGCTTGGCCTGAGCATGAAAGAGCTGTCGGAGCTGATTCACAACTTCACCTTCGGTGAGCGCGGCAAGGTCTATCTCGTGCGTTCCGACGGTTTGATCCAGGTTCACCCCGAAGCGCAATTCAGTGGCAAACGCACCTTGGTCGAGCAAATCGGTGCGTCGGCCGCGCAGGCAGTCATGGGTCAAAAAGCTGCCAGCAGCAGCTTCGTGCGTGATGGCGAAGACTTCCTCGCGTTGAGCCTGCCGCTGAGGGACTTGGGCTGGACCCTGGTGGCCGAAGTGCCACAGTCGCAGATCTACGCCGAAGCCCGCCGCGCCATGTGGATGAGCAGCGGCATTGGCCTGGTGGTGGCGCTGGTGTGCCTGTTGCTGGTGGTGTTGCTGGCTCGTGGGTTGGTGCGGCCGATTCGTCAGGTAACAGCAGCGTTGGTTGCCATCGGTAGCGGTGGTGGAGATTTGACCCACCGGTTAGATTCCAGCCGCGCCGATGAACTGGGTGACCTGGCGCGCGGCTTCAATCGATTCCTCGACAGTCAGCGCGAGTTGATCGGCGAAGTGCTGACCACCAGTGAGCGTTTGCGCACCGCCGTCAGCCAGGTGGCGAAGGTTGTGGACAACACCGCCGAACGCTCCGGGCGTCAGCAGGAAATGACCGACATGGTTGCCACCGCCGTCCATGAAATGGGCCTGACCGTGCAGGAAATCGCGCAGAACGCCGGTAACGCGGCGGTTGCCTCGCAGGATGCTCGCGATGAGGCGATGCAGGCGCGGGAAGTGGTCGGTGGGTCGATCCGACATATTGAAAGCATGTCCGATGAAATCGGTGTCGCCGCCAGTGCGGTGGGCGAACTGGCTGATCAGGTGGCGTCGATTGATCAGGTGTTGGCGGTGATTCGCGGAATTTCCGAGCAGACCAACTTGCTGGCGCTTAACGCGGCCATCGAAGCAGCGCGGGCTGGAGACATGGGCCGTGGATTTGCCGTTGTGGCAGATGAAGTGCGGACGCTGGCGCGGCGAACTCAATCGTCCACCGATGAAATTCAGCAAATAATCGGCAGCCTTAAACAAGGCGCGGAGAACGCGGTGTCGTCGATGCACACCGGTCAAGCGGCGACCGGCACCGGTGTCGAGTCGAGCCAGCGCACCGGGACGTCGCTGACCGCGATTACCGGGCAGATCGAGCGTATCAGCGACATGAACCACCAAGTCGCGACCGCGACGGAAGAACAGTCGGCGGTAACCGAAGAGATCAACCGCAACGTGCAGGGGATTTCCGACTTGGCTCGGGCGACGGCAGGGGAGGTCAGGGCTTGCCGAGAGGATTGCCAGACGTTGCAGCGGTTGGCGGATGATTTGGCGCGGCAGATGGGTGGGTTTCGGTTGAGCTGAGTTTCGAGTCCAAGGCTGCACAGGCTGGCCGAGAGCGCGACAATAGTGTGTGCGCTCTCGGGGCGCTGATGATCAGTCAGAAACGAATGACGAGACCAAAAGCTCTTTCCCGTATACCTCAGCACCATTGACGGTATCGATATAAAAAACCCGCTTCTCTCTCACGACCCAGGAACGTTGTTGTTCATCGATATAGGTGTCGCCACTGGTCATTGATCTGAACATGTCATCGCGGTTGAACAACCGATTACCAATTTGGGTATCACCCTCTGTTTTGACGGTTACGCGATAGCCGTTATCGATTTGCCAGCGATACTCTTTGCCTGTGACGGTGCTGTTGCGACTACCTCTTACCTTGTCACCCACTCTGGTGGCCAGAATGAATTGGTCGTGGGTGAGCCGTATATAAGGGTCTATTTTTGGTGTGCGTTCTGCGGCAGGGAAGCCATAGACAATGCTTAGCCACTCGTTGGCAGACATGGCCTCGTAGTCCTTGTACCCGACGAGGTAGTCCCACTCATATCGCTCGTCGGGCGAAACGATTTCCATCATACCGACAGCCGTTGTTTCAGTACTCTCCGAAGCTTTCTTCTCACCGGTGGCGCCAACGGAAACCATCTCAATAGTGATAAGGGACTGTTCGTTTGACGGCCTGTGATAATTCTTGTCGAGGACGATGTATTCAATCCCTTTGGAATCGGTCCAAATCGTTCCCGCTCTTCCAGGCCCAGCTGAAATGGATGCCAGAACGCAATAGTCACGGCTGACAAGTCCTGGGAGTTTGATTGTTTTGTCTGCAAGTGTGTTTGGCGTATTCATCATGCTCTCTCAAATAGGAGGACCGACGGACAGGGTGATGTCCGTCGTTGCCGACAAATAGTGTGACGTCGGGAATCCAGCCTATCGGAGCTGCCTTGATTACACAGCTGTCAGAAATAACAGGTGTGTCGAGTGCAGAGTTGGCGTGTTTCAAAATGAACACTCAATGCATTACCAATACTCTGCACTGAATCAGTTGCTCAGAACCACTCATCCTGCATGTTCAAACACACATCATCCCGAGCCTCAAGAATCGCCAATTCATGGTGGCAACCCGGCACTTCCCAGGTCAGGAAATACCGCGCCGCCTGCAGCTTGCCTTTATAGAAGCTCACATCCGCCGCATTCCCCTTGGTCAACCCTTCTTCGGCGCGAATCGCCTGCTCCAGCCAGCGCCAGCCAATCACTGTGTGCCCAAACACCTTCAAGTACAGCGCCGAATTCGCCAGGCTGCTGTTGACCTTGCCTTGAGCCAGGTCGGTCAGCAAACCGAGGGTTACGGTTTGCAGGCGGGCCACCAGTTTCTCCAGCGGTTCACGCAGCGCATTCAACGATTCGTACGCTTGCGCCCGCTCGGCAGTGTCGGCGATCAGGCGGATCAATTGCTTCAGTCCCGCACCACCGTTCTGCGCCAGTTTGCGGCCCAGCAAGTCCAGTGACTGAATGCCGTGGGTGCCTTCATGAATCGGGTTCAGACGGTTGTCGCGGTAATACTGCTCAACCGGGTATTCGCGGGTATAACCGTGGCCGCCGAGAATCTGGATCGCCAGCTCGTTGGCCTTCAGGCAAAACTCCGACGGCCAGGATTTGACGATTGGCGTCAGCAAGTCCAGCAGCTCATGGGCCTGTTTGCGCTCGGCTTCGGTCGCAAGCGTCGTGGTGTCATCGAACAGTCGCGCCGCATACAACCCAAGATCGAATGAGCCTTCGACGTAGGCTTTTTGCGTGAGCAACATGCGTTTGACGTCGGCGTGCTGAATGATCGCCACCGGCGCGGTGTTCGGGTCTTTGCTGTCCGGCACGCGGCCTTGCGGACGCTCGCGGGCGTACTCCAGCGAATACAGGTAACCGGCGTAACCGAGCATCACCGCGCCCATGCCGACGCCGATTCGCGCTTCGTTCATCATCTGGAACATGTAGCTCAAACCGTGGTGCGGCTTGCCCACCAGATAACCGATGCACTCACCGTTATCACCGAAATTCAGCGCGGTGGATGTGGTGCCGCGCCAACCCATCTTGTGGAACAGCCCGGCCAGCAACACGTCATTGCGCTTGCCCAGGCTGCCGTCATCGTTGACCAGGAACTTGGGCACGATGAACAGCGAAATCCCCTTCACTCCGGCCGGTGCGTCCGGCAGTTTGGCCAGCACCATGTGCACGATGTTTTCCGACAGCGGGTGATCGCCGCCGGAGATGAAGATCTTGTTGCCCTTGAGTCGATAGGTGCCGTCAGAAGCGGGCTCGGCGCGGGTACGAATATCCGACAACGACGAACCTGCGTGCGGCTCGGTCAGGGCCATGGTGCCGAAGAAACGGCCGTCGATCATCGGTTGCAGGAAGCGCTGTTTCTGTTCCTCGGTGCCGAAGCTTTCGATCAGGTTCGCCGCGCCCATGGTCAGGAACGGGTATGAAGTCGAGGCCGCGTTGGCTGACTGGAAGTGCGCGAAACACGCCTGGGACAACAGCGTAGGAAGTTGCATGCCGCCGGCGTCGAAACTGCGCGCGGCGTTGAGGAAACCGGCTTCGAGGAAGGCATCCACCGCCGGTTTAACTTCCGGAATCAGAATCGCCTGGCCGTCCTCGTAGCGAGGCTCGTTCTCGTCGCCCTTGCGGTTGTGCGGGGCGAAAAACTTCTCGGCAATGCTGCGAGCGGTGCCGATGGCGGCGTCGAAGGTCTCGCGATTGTGCTCGGCGAAACGCTCACGCTGGGTCAGGCCTTCGGCGTCGAGGACTTCATACAGCTCGAAAGCCAGATTGCGGGAACTGAGCAACGTCTCGGACATGGCGGCCTACCTTTTTTTGGAATGGACCGAGTCTAGGCGTGGGGATAGAGGCTGAACAGGATGATTGATAACGGTGATAGACAGGCCAAACACGACCCCTGTAGGAGCCGGCTTGCTGGCGATAGCGGTGCCTCAGATACACCGCGTTGAATTGATCGCCAGCAAGCCGGCTCCTACAGGGCCTGTGCGGTATTGCGGTTTAGTGGTTCAGGCAAAAAAAATGGGCGCCGGTGAGGGCGCCCATTTTTGCAGCTGACACTCGGCGGTTTAGCCGATGGTCATCAAGCTCGCATTACCACCCGCCGCAGCGGTGTTAACGCTCAACGCTCGCTCGATCACCAGGCGCTCCAACGCAATGTTGGTCTCGCCCAGCGACAACCCGTGAACCCCGACAATCGCCCCGGCACGCTTGGCCACTTGCTGGCACACCGCACGCAACTGATCGGAATGGCCGTGATGCAGAACCGCATCAAACACCACTTCGTCCTTGTTCCAGTCGGCAACCAGCTTGATGCGCGCCTGAACTTCCTTCGGCAGGCGTGCGAACAAGGCTTTGGTCAGGTCAGCTTCCGGCCATACCGCTGAGCCACCGACGGCCAATACCGCCGCCAGTTGCGTCAGCAAATCGCCTTCAGCTTCGGCCAGGGACAGCACGTGTTCACGCGGCAGGATCGCGTAGCTGTTGCGCTCGCCGGTCGGGCCCGCCAGCACACGGGTGATGCCGCTTTGCGATTGCGCCGCGAACTGCACGCACAAGGCGCTCAGGTCGGCAAACTTGTTGCTGTCGGCCCAGGTTTGCAGGGCGGTCAGCGGTTTGCTCATGGCATCGCGCAGACGAACATCCGGTGCAGTGGCGGCGTCGCCACGAGCGAAGGATTGTTCGATTGCATCGGCAGGCCGCGTCGACAGCAGGCGGTACAGGTACAACGGACCACCGGCTTTCGGGCCGGTGCCCGACAGGCCTTCGCCACCGAACGGTTGCACGCCAACCACAGCACCGACGATGTTACGGTTCACGTAGACGTTACCGGCATTGACGTTGTCGATCACCTTGGCGATGGTCTCGTCGATGCGCGTATGCACGCCCAGCGTCAGGCCGTAGCCGGAAGCGTTGATCTGACCGATCAACTGGTCGATGTCTTTGCGCTTGTAGCGCACCACGTGCAGCACCGGGCCGAAGATTTCGCGTTGCAGCTCATCGAAGCTTTCCAGCTCGATCAGCGTCGGCATCACGAAGGTGCCGCGTTTGACTTCTTCGCTGTTGGCGATGGCCACCTGGTACACGTTGCGACCTTTGTCGCGCATGGCCTGGATGTGCTTCTCGATGCCCGCCTTGGCTTCGGCGTCGATCACCGGGCCGATGTCCACGGACAGGCGCTCAGGGTTGCCGAGACGGCATTCAGCCATGGCGCCCTTGAGCATTTCGATGACACGGTCAGCAGAATCTTCCTGCAAGCAAAGTACACGCAGAGCCGAGCAACGTTGACCGGCGCTGTCGAAGGCCGACGACACCACGTCGATCACGACTTGTTCGGTCAGTGCCGAGGAGTCGACGATCATCGCGTTCTGGCCGCCAGTCTCGGCGATCAGCGGAATCGGGCGGCCCTGTGCATCCAGACGGCCAGCGACGTTGCGTTGCAGCAAACGAGCAACTTCGGTGGAACCGGTGAACATCACGCCTTTGACCCGATCGTCACCGACCAGACGGGCGCCCACGGTTTCGCCACGGCCCGGCAGCAGTTGCAGCACGCCTTCCGGAATCCCGGCTTCGAGCATCAGGCGCACGGCCTGGGCAGCGACCAGCGGGGTTTGTTCCGCAGGCTTGGCCAGTACCGGGTTACCGGCGGCCAATGCAGCGGCAACCTGACCGCTGAAGATTGCCAGCGGGAAGTTCCACGGGCTGATGCACACCACCGGACCCAATGGGCGGTGGGCGTCGTTGGTGAAATCGTTGCGAGCCTGCACCGCGTAGTAACGCAGGAAGTCCACGGCCTCACGCACTTCGGCGATGGCGTTGGCGAAGGTCTTGCCGGCTTCGCGAGCCAACAGGCCCATCAGCGGCTGGATCTCGCCTTCCATCAAATCGGCGGCACGTTCCAGAATCGCAGCACGTTCGGCCGGCGGGGTGGCCTGCCAGATCGGTGCAGCGTTCAGGGCGCACTGGATCGCGTTGTCGACGTCTTCGACATTCGCTTCCTGTACGTGACCGACCACGTCACGCAAATCGGACGGGTTCAGAACAGGCGCAGGGGTTTCGGTGCTGGAGACGCAGCCGAGCATCGGCGCGGCTTTCCAGTGGTTGTGAGCAGTGGCCAGCAGAGCGCACGACAGCGAAGCCAGGCGATGTTCGTTGGCCATGTCGATGCCGCTGGAGTTGGCGCGCTCGGCACCATAAAGATCGCGCGGCAGCGGGATACGCGGGTGCGGCAGGCCGAAGCCGCCTTCCAGCGTCGCCATCTGCTCGATGCTGGCCACTGGATCGGCCACCAGCTCCTGAATCGAAATGGACTGGTCGGCGATACGGTTCACGAACGAGGTGTTCGCGCCGTTTTCCAGCAGACGACGTACCAGGTACGCCAGCAGCGTTTCGTGAGTCCCGACCGGTGCGTACACGCGGCATGGGCGGTTCAGCTTGCCTTCGGAAACTTTACCTACAACCTGTTCGTACAACGGTTCGCCCATGCCGTGCAGGCACTGGAACTCGTACTGGCCCGGGTAATAGTTCTGACCGGCGATGTGGTAAATGGCCGACAGAGTGTGGGCGTTGTGCGTGGCGAATTGCGGGTAGATGACTTCCGGCACCGACAACAATTTGCGGGCGCAAGCGATGTAGGAAACGTCGGTGTACACCTTGCGGGTGTAGACCGGATAGCCTTCCAGGCCTTCGACCTGGGCGCGCTTGATTTCGCTGTCCCAGTACGCGCCTTTCACCAGGCGGATCATCAGGCGATGACGGCTGCGGCGAGCCAGGTCGATCACGTAATCGATCACGTACGGGCAACGCTTCTGGTAAGCCTGGATCACGAAGCCGATGCCGTTCCAGCCGGTCAGTTGCGGCTCGAAGCACAGGCGCTCCAGCAGATCCAGCGACAGCTCAAGGCGGTCGGCTTCTTCGGCGTCGATGTTCAGGCCGATGTCGTATTGCTTGGCCAGCAGGGTCAGCGACAACAGGCGCGGGTACAACTCGTCCATCACACGCTCGTACTGCGCACGGCTGTAACGCGGGTGCAGTGCCGACAGCTTGATGGAAATGCCCGGGCCTTCATAAATCCCACGACCGTGGGACGCTTTGCCGATCGAGTGGATGGCTTGTTCGTACGACGCGAGGTACTTCTGCGCGTCGTGTTCGGTGAGGGCGGCTTCACCGAGCATGTCGTAGGAATAGCGGAAACCCTTGGCTTCGAACTTGCTCGCGTTGGCCAGGGCTTCGGCGATGGTTTCGCCGGTGACGAACTGCTCGCCCATCAGGCGCATGGCCATGTCGACGCCCTTGCGGATCATCGGCTCGCCGCTTTTGCCGATGATGCGGCTCAGGGACGAAGTCAAACCCGCTTCATTATGGGTGGCGACCAGTTTGCCGGTCAGCAGCAAGCCCCAGGTTGCGGCGTTGACGAACAGCGACGGGCTGTTGCCCAAGTGCGGCTGCCAATTACCGGTGCTGATTTTGTCGCGGATCAGTGCGTCACGAGTGCCTTTGTCCGGGATGCGCAACAGCGCTTCGGCCAGGCACATCAGTGCCACGCCTTCCTGGGACGACAGGGAAAATTCCTGCAACAGGCCCTGAACAATTCCGGCACGGCCACCGGCGCTCTTCTGATTGCGCAGTTTCTCGGCAATCGAAGCAGCGAGCTTGTTGGTGGCGTCAGCCATGGCGACCGGCAGGCGAGCCTGTTCGATCAGCATCGGCACCACTTCCGGCTCAGGGCGACGGTAAGCAGCGGTGATGGCGGCGCGCAGCACCGATTGCGGCAAGATGCTTTCGGCGAACTCAAGGAAGCACTGGTGCGCGTGGTCGACATGGACGTCGCCACTGTCGTCGGCTTCTTTGGCCGTCAGGCCGTTGAGCTCGGTCAGGGTTGCACCACCCTCGAGTTTTTCCAGGTAATTGAAAATTGCCTGCTTGATCAGCCAGTGCGGCGTGCGATCAATCGAAGTCGCGGCGGCCTTGAGGCGCTCGCGGGTCGGGTCGTCAAGTTTGACCCCAAGGGTGGTGGTAGCCATATTTTTATCCTCATGTTTGCCACGACCGCGTGGCATCAGCTGGCGGCAAGATTAGCTGCGCGCTCTCTGAGGTGCAACCGGGTGCAACCCTTTTTTTGTCGGAATAATAGGCAGCTCGTCAGGAATTAAATTCCGGTACGAACGTACCGCTCCTGCTTGGTGCTTTTGCTTCTAGTAAACGCTTATGACTGCTCTAAAAGGGAGCAAAAACAGAGCTTTTCAAGCTAAATCCGACTAGGTGCAACTTATTCTCAAAAAATGGGTTGCACCTTATTTGCGTTGTTGAATAGGATTCGCGCCCAAGGTGCAACCGGTTAAAAAGACAGGTGCACCGGCTGATGGCTTTCCTGGGGAAACATCAGTCCTAAATGCGCGGACCCGCAAATCGTTTGATCAAACATTGTCGTTTGTCGGCGTTTTCACACTCTGCCGCTACATAAAAACAAAGCCAGGGCATCACTTAATGAGCGTTAGCAATCCAACCCTGATCACGTTCGTGATCTACATCGCAGCAATGGTGCTGATCGGCTTCATGGCCTATCGCTCCACCAACAACCTTTCTGACTACATTCTGGGCGGTCGCAGCCTGGGCAGCGTCGTGACTGCATTGTCCGCCGGTGCCTCCGACATGAGCGGCTGGTTGTTGATGGGTCTGCCGGGCGCCATCTACATGTCCGGTCTGTCCGAAAGCTGGATCGCCATCGGTCTGATCGTCGGTGCTTACCTGAACTGGCTGTTCGTCGCCGGCCGTCTGCGCGTGCAGACCGAGCACAACGGCGATGCGCTGACGCTGCCGGACTACTTCTCCAGCCGTTTCGAAGACAAAAGCGGCCTGCTGCGGATCATCTCGGCGGTTGTGATCCTGGTGTTCTTCACCATCTACTGCGCGTCCGGCATCGTTGCTGGCGCCCGTCTGTTCGAAAGCACCTTCGGCATGTCCTACGAGACCGCGCTGTGGGCCGGTGCTGCGGCGACGATTGCCTACACCTTCGTCGGTGGTTTCCTGGCAGTCAGCTGGACTGACACCGTACAAGCCACGCTGATGATCTTCGCCCTGATCCTCACGCCGATCATCGTGTTGCTGGCGACCGGCGGCGTCGATACCGCGTTCCTGGCTATCGAAGCGCAAGATCCAGCCAACTTCGACATGCTGAAAAACACCACCTTCATCGGCATCATCTCGCTGATGGGCTGGGGCCTGGGCTACTTCGGCCAACCGCACATCCTGGCGCGTTTCATGGCGGCGGATTCGGTCAAGTCGATCGCCAATGCCCGTCGCATTTCCATGACCTGGATGATCCTGTGCCTGGGCGGCACCGTGGCTGTAGGCTTTTTCGGTATTGCCTACTTCTCGGCCAACCCTGCCGTGGCGATGCCCGTCAGCGAAAACCACGAGCGCGTGTTCATCGAGCTGGCCAAAATCCTGTTCAACCCATGGATCGCCGGTATTTTGCTGTCGGCCATTCTGGCTGCGGTCATGAGCACCCTGAGCTGCCAGTTGCTGGTGTGCTCGAGCGCCCTGACCGAAGACTTCTACAAAACCTTCCTGCGTAAATCGGCTTCCCAGGTGGAACTGGTCTGGGTCGGCCGCGCCATGGTGTTGCTGGTTGCCCTGATCGCCATCGCATTGGCCGCCAACCCGGAAAACCGTGTGCTGGGTCTGGTCAGCTACGCCTGGGCCGGTTTCGGTGCTGCGTTCGGTCCAGTGGTCCTGATCTCCGTGATCTGGAAAGACATGACCCGCAACGGCGCACTGGCCGGCATCCTGGTCGGCGCGATCACCGTGATCGTGTGGAAACACTTCGAACTGCTGGGCCTGTACGAAATCATCCCTGGTTTCATCTTCGCCAGCCTGGCGATCTACATCGTCAGCAAACTGGGCGCGCCGACTCACGGCATGCTGCAGCGTTTCGCTGCTGCCGAGGCTGATTTCCGCCTGAACAAGTGATCGGGATGAGCTGAGGCTCAACCCTTTCGCCGAACATGAAAACGGCCCGCTTCCTTTGGAGGCGGGCCGTTTTTATTGGGCGTTAGAAAAGCCCCTCTGTGGGAGCGAGCCTGCTCGCGATGGTGTGTCAGCCAAAGAGGTTTCGACTGACACACCATCGCGA
>NZ_JAGYFZ010000135.1:0-13834 GCF_019946675.1 Pseudomonas sp. BF-B-15 | reverse complement strand
GGCGATGGGTCAGTCACTAAATGCGTTGACTGATAACCCGCCATCGCCAGCAAGCCGGCTCCTACAGGGGATCGGTTTTGCCGGGGGACTTTTGCGCAGGCAAAAAAAGACCCGGCAAGAGCCGGGTCAAATAACCGTGATTAGCCTGATGAGGAGATATCTGAGAGTCCGAACCAAGGGCTTTTCAAATATCGACCAGTCTCGCGACCAGTTGTGATAATCATAGCGATTCTCATTACCAAGTCAACCGCTGATTTTTCATTTCCTCGAATATTGTCAGTTGCTTGGCGAGAAGCCCTGAAATCATTGGGCTTCAGACTACATTCCTGATGAGCTCAGCTGCGTGGTGTGCTTGTTCAGCAGGTCAATGCGTCGGTCCACGCTCTCGATCAGGCTGTGGGCGATCTTCGGATTGCCTTGAGTGAGGCTGAGAAACTCTCCTTCGCTCCCGTTCAATTCTTGTGGCGTGACGAGATCGCTTCCAACTGTTTATTCAGGGCTTCCTTGCGCTCGGCGGGGATGTCGTTCCAATGCACATCCATCAGCGCGCCTTCGATCGCATATAACAACACCTTGGATGCCCGGAACCCGCGCGTGCGCACAGCCCGATAGGCATCCACCGCCCCCAGGCGACGCAAGTCCGAGGCGCTGTGGATGCCCACGGCATGCAGCCACTGCGCCGATGTCTTGCCAAGATTCTTCAGGTGCTGCAGTTCATCATTCATCAAGCCTCCTTGCGACGGCCGAACGGTGCGTGGGCAAGCTTCTGAGGAGTGTAGCCATCAGTAGGAAAAGCGTGATTGTTTGGTCGGTTTCGGAGCAAATGCTTCTAAGAAGCGACTCCGATGTGCAGCGTAAAAATACGCGAGCAAGGTAGGAAAAGGCGGAAGGGCGTCAAGTTCTCAAGCTGAAAACACCCACAGTCCAGCGCAAGGCGGGGGGGGCGCCAAGGCTGAGCACTGGACATGTCAGTTATCGGTCGTTTTTAACGGGTTCGATAACGCAGGCGTGTACCGAAATTCATCGACATCAGAATTTCGTCGGCACTCAGCTCTCGCGGAAAGTAGGCGCCGGAGATCTGCGCGTGGGCCAGGCTTGCGCCTTCCAGGTTTGAGTTGCTGAAATCGATGCCGCGCAAGTCGGCAGAGCGGAAGTAAGCATCGGTAAAGTCGATGCCGTCGGCATTCAGTTCGCGCAGGTCCAGGCCTCGGAAGTCACCACCGACCATGTCGATAGGTCCGTCTTTTGGACGTTCGTTGTTGAAACCTGTGATGTCGTCTTTGTGCAGTAAGGCATAAAGCGGGGTGTCGAGAAGTTTCGGCTGGCTCATGTCACATCACCTGTTGGTTTTATGACGCCAGTATAGTGCCACTATTTGACAGCCGTGAAGCCAGCGAAGGCTCCACGGCTGAAATACTTTCTTACAGGCCCGGCAGGCGTTGGCGAATTTGCGCAACGACGGTGTCGAGGGTCCCGCTTTCATTGGTCTGCACGCGTTTGCTGCACAGAATCTCTTCTGGCGTCAGGGCTTCACGATTGGCTTGCTGCGCTTCGATAACGGCCAGATTGGCGTCGGATGGATCCTTTTTGTCTGCCTGGCGCAGGGCCAGCCAGCTTTCGATCACCGCTTGTGGCGCGTTGCAATCAAGGATCAGGAACGGCGCGCCGGTGGCTTCGGCAATTTTCGCCGCGCCGTCACGCTGGTCGCGCTTGAGGTAAGTGGCATCGACCACCACTGGGAAACCGGCGCGCAGGATGACCGCGGCGATTTCATGCAGGCGAGTGTAGGTTGCGGCGCTGGCGTCGGCGCTATAAATGCCGGCTTGCGGATCGTTGGCGACAGTTTGTTCGCCGAACAGGCGTTTGCGCTCGACATCGGAACGCAGGCGAATTGCGCCCAGCGCTTCCACCAGACGCATGGCCACGTGGCTTTTGCCAACAGCGGAAACGCCGTGGGTGATGGCCATGAAGCGCGAAGGAATGGTGCTGTAGCTTTCCGCCAGATTTGCATAGTTGCGGTACTGGCGCAGGGTCGTGGCGCGCTGCACCGGGTCGGCCTCGGCCGGCATGCTGAACAGGCTGACCTTGGCGCGAACCAGCGCACGGTAGGCTTTATAGAAGTTCAGCAGTTCCAGGCCCTGGTAATCGCCGGTCAACTCCAGGTATTGGCTGATAAAGCGACGGGCCAGGCTCTTCAGGCCGCGGTCTTCAAGGTCCATCGCCAGGAAGCCGGTGTCGGCATAGACGTCGGTGAAGCGGAACGGCTCGTTGAATTCGATGCAGTCGAAGATCACGACCTTGCCATCGATCACGGTGGCGTTGCCCAGGTGGATATCACCGTGGCACTCGCGGATGAACCCCTCAGCCTTACGCTGGGCAAACAGTGGCTTGAGGCGTTCGAAGCTGCTTTCGGCCCAGGCTTGCAAGGCATCGAGTTGCAGCAGGTCTGCCTTGTCACTCAGGAACGGGCGGATCTGCTCGAAGTTCTGCCGCACTGGCGCCATGACGCTGTCCGGCGTGCCGGCTTCGTGTTCCGCAGGCACCTTTGGTGCGGTGAGGTGGAATTGCGCGATCTGTGCGGCCATCTCGTCGATGTGCGCGGTGGTCAATTCGCCGTTGGCTTGCAGCGTGCTGAGCAGTTGGCTCTGTGGGAACTGACGCATTTTCAGCGCGTATTCGATGACCGGACCGTCGCCGCCCAGTTGTGGCGCTTCGGCGCTGCCGGTAATCGGCAATACTTCGAGATACAAATCATTGGTCAGGCGCTGGTTCAGGCGCAGTTCTTCACCACAGAAATGCTCGCGGGCATCGAGGCTGGTGAAGTCGAGGAAGCCGAAATTGACGGGTTTCTTCACTTTATAAGCGAAAGCGCCTGTGAGAATGACCCAGGAGATGTGGGTTTCGATGAGCTGAAACCCGTCTACCGGATGCGGGTAAAGGGCCGGGTTTTGCAGGGCGGCGATCAGGGACTGGCTCACAGGCGTTCCTTCAGAGTCTGGGAAAATTCACGGCCGCCATTATGGCCGCAAGTCCGCCCGACGCAAACCTCGGCGGGCTCCTGTTGAGTATGAATAAAGTGCGTATAATCCGGCGCCATGACTCGTACTCGATCCCCCCGTACCCCCAAAAAACCACCTTCCAGGGGCCTGCGCCCTTGGCTGGGCTGGGCCCTTAAACTCAGTCTGGTCGGCCTTGTGGTGCTCGCCGGGTTCGCGGTTTACCTCGACGCTATTGTCCAGGAGAAGTTCTCCGGCAAGCGCTGGACTATCCCGGCCAAGGTGTATGCGCGCCCGCTCGAGCTGTTCACCGGCCAGAAGCTGAGCAAGGAAGACTTCCTCACCGAGCTCGACGCCTTGGGCTATCGCCGCGAAAGCGTGAGCAACGGCCCCGGCGCAGCAGCGGTCAACGGCAACACCGTTGACTTGAATACCCGTGGTTTCCAGTTCTATGAAGGCATGGAGAACGCCCAGCCCGTGCGCGTGCGATTCTCCGGCGACTACGTGGCCGAACTTTCGGCGACCAACGGTTCGAAGCTTTCTGTGGTACGGCTGGAGCCGCTGCTGATCGGCGGGATTTATCCGAAGAATCTCGAAGACCGCATTCTGATCAACATCGATCAGGTGCCGCCGTATCTGCTGGAAACCCTGGTCGCTGTAGAAGACCGGGACTTCTATAGCCACTGGGGCGTGTCGCCGAAGTCGATTGTCCGCGCCATCTGGGTCAACACCTCTGGCGGCAAGATGACCCAGGGCGGTAGTACCCTGACGCAACAGTTGGTCAAGAACTTCTACCTGACCAGCGAACGCAGCCTGAGCCGCAAACTCACCGAAGCCATGATGGCGATGCTGCTTGAGCTGCATTACGACAAGCGGGAGATTCTTGAGGCTTACCTCAATGAAGTGTTCGTCGGTCAGGATGGCCAGCGCGCGGTGCACGGTTTCGGTCTCGCCAGCCAGTTCTTCTTCGGGCAGCCGTTGTCCGAACTGAAACTGCATCAAGTCGCGATGCTGGTGGGCATGGTCAAGGGACCGTCCTATTACAACCCGCGTCGCAATCCGGAACGGGCGCTCGAGCGG
Organism: Pseudomonas sp. BF-B-15; assembly: GCF_019946675.1. Taxonomy (NCBI): domain Bacteria; kingdom Pseudomonadati; phylum Pseudomonadota; class Gammaproteobacteria; order Pseudomonadales; family Pseudomonadaceae; genus Pseudomonas; species Pseudomonas sp. BF-B-15. Next base: position 9,758 of record NZ_JAGYFZ010000135.1, on the reverse strand, counting down.
CGCAACCTGGTGCTCGATGTGCTTGAGCAGCAAGGCGTCGCCACCGCCGAGCAGGTCGCGGCGGCGAAGAAAATGCCTTTGGGCGTGACGACGCGCGGCAAACTGGCCGACAGTTCGTTCCCTGGGTTTCTCGACCTGGTTAAACGTCAACTGCGCGAAGACTATCGCGACGAAGACTTGACCGAAGAAGGCCTGCGGATCTTCACCAGTTTCGATCCTATTTTGCAGATGAAAGCGGAAGCGTCGGTCAACGATACGTTCAAGCGCTTGTCCGGTCGCAAAGGCTCTGATGACGTTGAAGCAGCGATGGTCGTGACCAACCCGGAAACCGGTGAAGTCCAGGCCATGATCGGCAGTCGCCAGGCGAGCTTCGCCGGTTTCAACCGGGCGCTGGATGCTGTGCGACCGATCGGTTCGTTGATCAAGCCGGCGGTTTATCTGACAGCCCTTGAGAAACCTAGCCAGTACACGTTGACCAGCTGGCTGTCAGACGAATCCTTCTCGGTAAAAGGCGCGGACGGGCAGGTCTGGAAACCGCAAAACTATGATCGCCGCTCCCATGGCACTGTTTTCCTTTATCAGGGCCTGGCGCACTCCTACAACCTGTCGACCGCGCGTCTCGGGTTGGCGGTGGGCGTGCCGAATGTCTTGAAGACGCTGGCGCGCCTGGGTGTCAGTCGCGAGTTTCCAGCATTCCCGTCGATGCTGCTGGGTGCTGGCGGCATGACCCCGATCGAAGTGGCGACCATGTACCAGACCCTCGCCAACGGTGGCTTCAATACGCCGATGCGCGGGATTCGTAGCGTGCTGACGGCGGAAGGCGAGCCGCTCAAGCGGTATCCGTTCCAGATTCAGCAGCGTTTCGATCCGGCGTCCATTTACCTGATCCAGAGTGCCATGCAGCGGGTCATGCGCGAAGGCACCGGCAGTTCGGTTTACAACGTGTTACCGAAAACCCTGACGCTGGCGGGCAAGACCGGTACCAGTAACGATTCGCGAGACAGCTGGTTCGCCGGCTTCAGTCAGGATTTGCTGGCGGTGGTGTGGCTGGGGCGCGATGACAACGGCAAGACCCCGTTTACCGGTGCCACTGGCGCGTTGCAGGTCTGGACCAGTTTCATGCGCAAGGCTGATCCGTTGCCGCTGGACATGCCGCAGCCGGATAATGTGGTTCAGGCCTGGGTCGATTCACATACCGGACAAGGCTCTGATGCCAACTGCCCAGGCGCCGTGCAGATGCCGTATATTCGCGGCAGCGAACCGCCTCCCGGCGCTGCTTGCGGTGGCGAAAGCCCTGTTAACGGTGAAACGGTGATGGATTGGGTCAAGGGCTGGATGAATTAAGCAAAGAGGGTTTCAAGTGAACAAATGGTTGATTCCAGCGGTTGCCGCCGTGGCTTTGCTCAGCGGTTGCTCCAGCGTACAGCGTGGTTCGATTCCGGTTGTGGATTCCGGCAGCGCCGTTTCCAACAGTGAACGTGTTTCGGCCAATGGCGGTTTTCGTCAAACGACGGTTAAACGTCCTGTGCAATCCCAGACCCAGGCGATCCCGCAAGGTGACACCGGCGTCGTGGTGATGGTGCCGGGTGGCGGTGCAGTTGCATCGGCACCGATCAGCACTTCGCCGATTACGCCAGGCCCGATCACTTCGGGTCCGATCGACACTTCGCCAGTCCAGTCGGCCCCGATCAATCAGGGCAGCTACAGCATGCCATCGACACCGAGCGGCATTCCTTCGTCGAGCGCCGGTGGTCTGTCAGCTGATGAACAGCTGGACGGTCCGGTATTGGCGCTGCTGACCACTGCTCAGCAGCAACAGGCTGGCGGTGACCTCAACGGTGCTTCTTCCAGTCTGGAGCGCGCCCAGCGTGTTGCACCGCGTGAGCCGCAAGTGCTTTATCGTCTGGCGCAGGTTCGCATGGCCCAAGGTGATGCGGCACAAGCCGAGCAGTTCGCTCGTCGTGGTCTGACCCTCGCCAATGGGCGTCCGGCACTTCAGGCCAGTCTGTGGGAATTGATCGGTCAGGCACGTGATAAGCAGGGTGATTCCGCTGGCGCTGCACTGGCCCGTCAGAAGGCCAAGGTTTCGCTGTGATGGACGCACGCTTTCCGAAAATTGCCGAGCAGCTGTTGTTGATCGAGCGCGAGTTGCGGGTTCAGGGGTGGTGGGACGAGGTCTCGCCATCGGTTGAAGCACTGTCCAGTGTCGAGCCCTTTTCGGTCGATACGCTGGATTTCGAGCAGTGGCTGCAATGGATTTTCCTGCCGCGCATGAAAGCGATCCTCGAGCAGGATTTGCCGTTGCCCAATGCCTCGGGCATTCAGGAGATGGCGGAAATGGTCTTCGCCAGCCGCAATGTCCAGGGCAAGGATCGGCAGTTGCAGGTGCTGCTCAAAGAGTTCGACCAACTGATCACCGCCTCCCGCTAACCCCGATTTCTTGTAGGAGCAGAGCTTGCTCGCGAAGGCGGCGTAACATTCAACATATCTTTTGAATGTTACGCCGCCTTCGTCGGAACGCCGCCCGGAGCAAGCTCTGCTCCTACAGGTATCTACTGGCAGTTTTCAGCGATCTGTCTTTGCGCTTCAGCAGTCCGTTCCTGACGTTGCTCGTCGGTCAGGCGGCGCATCTCACCCTCGACATCCTCCCGTATCCGCGGATTGTTCTGCAGTTGAGCCAGGTTCGTCCGCGCCTGCTCGCAGAATACCTTTAGCTGCGCTTGCTGCTCGGCGACCTGTTTTTTAACGGTCTTATCGATGGCCTGTTGATCGCCAATGGCGTTACTGCGGGGCAGCGTAGCCGGCTTGTTTGCAGAGGAGGGCGTGACCACGGTCTTGGCTTGCCGGCCCTGGGGCGGTTGTGCATCGAAGTGGGTAACGCCTTGTTCATCGACCCACGTGTAAATCTGAGCGGCCATGCACAAAGGGCTGATGGCGATCAGCAGGCTGGCGGTCAGGAAAAACGTTCGCATGCCATTTCCTTGTATTGGGTTGCGCAATTGAAGCTAACACAGTTGCTGTTTAGCGGTTTTTTCTTGCTTTCTCATGTGCTTACTTCAATAAAGCACATTGACGACTTGACTTGCAGGGGACGAAACAGAAGAATCCAAAGTCCGCTGTAGAGGGACTGCCAGAAGCAGACCCACTCGGCAGATCATGAGGCGCACATCCGCGCCGACCTGTTACACCCGCAACGCGTTACCTCGCGCTGGGTGGGAAAGGCCCGCAACACTTGGGACGATCCCAATACTTGCTCAGTCAGTGCTGACGTAGTCGGCGACCACCGTCGCTCATGCTCTGCCGAGAAGTAAACCTATTAAGACCCGTCCTCTTGTATGTGGGCGGTATTCTGGCGTTTTAGAGGTGAACAACGTGGAGCTTTTATCTGGCGGTGAGATGCTCGTCCGCTTTTTGCGTGACGAAGGCGTCAAGTACATCTACGGGTACCCGGGTGGTGCTCTTCTTCATGTTTACGATGCCCTGTTCAAAGAACCGGAAGTGACCCACATCCTGGTTCGTCACGAGCAGGCTGCGACCCATATGGCTGACGGCTACGCCCGTGCCACCGGTAAAGCCGGTGTGGTACTGGTGACCTCCGGCCCGGGCGCAACCAACGCCATTACCGGTATTGCCACGGCCTACATGGACTCCATTCCGATGGTGGTCATTTCCGGCCAGGTGCCTAGCAACATGGTTGGCACCGATGCGTTCCAGGAAACCGACATGATCGGTATCTCCCGGCCGATCGTGAAGCACAGCTTCATGATCAAGCACGCGTCGGAAATCCCGGAAGTCATGAAGAAAGCGTTCTACCTGGCGCAATCCGGTCGTCCTGGTCCGGTCGTTGTCGATATCCCGAAAGACATGACCAACCCGGCCGAGAAGTTCGAATACATCTTCCCGAAAAAAGCCAAGCTGCGTTCCTACAGCCCGGCCGTTCGCGGTCACTCCGGACAAATCCGCAAGGCAGCCGAAATGCTCCTGGCGGCCAAGCGCCCTGTGATGTACGCAGGCGGCGGTGTGATTCTTGGTGGTGGCTCCGCGCCGCTGACCGAGTTGGCGAAGATGCTCAACCTGCCAGTGACCAATACCCTGATGGGTCTGGGTGCCTACCCTGGCACCGACCGTCAGTTCATCGGCATGCTCGGCATGCACGGCAGCTACACCGCCAACCTGGCGATGCACCATGCTGACGTGATCCTCGCAGTCGGCGCACGCTTCGACGATCGTGTCATCAACGGCGCGTCGAAGTTCTGCCCGAATGCCAAGATCATTCACATCGACATCGACCCGGCTTCGATCTCCAAGACCATCAAGGCCGACGTGCCGATCGTTGGCCCGGTGGAAAGCGTCCTGACCGAAATGGTCGCGATCCTCAAGGAAATCGGCGAGACCCCGAACAAGGAGTCCGTTGCCAGTTGGTGGAAGCAAGTTGATGAGTGGCGCGGTGATCGCGGCCTGTTCCCTTACGACAAGGGCGACGGCAGTGTCATCAAGCCGCAGACCGTGATCGAAACCCTGTGCGAAGTGACCAAGGGCGATGCCTTTGTTGCCTCCGACGTGGGTCAGCACCAAATGTTCGCGGCGCAGTACTACAAGTTCAACAAGCCGAACCGCTGGATCAACTCCGGTGGCCTGGGCACCATGGGCTTCGGTTTCCCGGCGGCCATGGGTATCAAGTTGAGCTTTCCGGATGCCGACGTCGCCTGCGTAACGGGCGAGGGCAGTATCCAGATGAACATTCAGGAACTGTCCACCTGTCTGCAATATGGTTTGCCGGTCAAAATCGTCATCCTGAACAACGGCGTTCTGGGTATGGTTCGTCAGTGGCAGGACATGAGCTACGGTAGCCGTCACTCGCACTCCTACATGGAATCGTTGCCTGACTTCGTCAAGCTGGCAGAGGCCTATGGCCATGTCGGCGTGCGCATCACCGACTCGAAAGACTTGAAGTCGCAGATGGAAGAAGCATTCGCCATGAAGGATCGCCTGGTGGTCATCGATATTGCAGTCGACACCAGCGAGCACGTCTATCCGATGCAGATCAAAGACGGCTCCATGCGCGATATGTGGCTGAGCAAGACGGAGCGTACTTAATCATGCGGCACATTATTTCCTTGCTTCTGGAAAACGAACCCGGTGCTCTGTCGCGTGTAGTCGGCCTGTTCTCGCAGCGCAACTACAACATCGAAAGCCTGACCGTGGCGCCAACCGAAGACCCGACTTTGTCGCGTCTGACGCTGACCACCGTGGGGCACGATGAGATCATCGAGCAGATCACCAAGAACCTGAACAAGCTGATCGAAGTGGTCAAACTGGTCGACCTGTCGGAAAGTGCTCACATCGAGCGCGAACTGATGCTGGTCAAGGTCAAGGCCACCGGCGCCCAGCGCGCCGAGATCAAGCGCACCACCGATATTTACCGTGGGCAGATCGTTGATGTCAGCGCTAGCGTGTATACCGTTCAATTGACCGGTACCAGCGACAAGCTCGACAGCTTCATTCAGTCCATCGGCACCGCGTCGATCCTGGAAACCGTCCGCAGCGGCGTAACCGGTATTGCTCGCGGCGACAAAGTACTCAGCATCTAAACCAAATTAGCGAATGGCCTGAACGGCCTGGATATATAGGGGAAATTCATGAAAGTTTTCTACGATAAAGACTGCGACCTGTCGATCATCCAGGGCAAGAAAGTTGCCATCATCGGTTACGGTTCCCAAGGCCACGCTCAAGCGTGCAACCTGAAAGACTCCGGCGTTGACGTCACTGTTGGCCTGCGTAAAGGTTCGGCGACCGTTGCCAAAGCCGAAGCTCACGGCCTGAAAGTGACCGACGTTGCTTCCGCTGTTGCGGCTGCCGACCTGGTCATGATCCTGACCCCGGACGAGTTCCAGTCCTCCCTGTACAAAAACGAAATCGAGCCGAACATCAAGAAAGGCGCCACCCTGGCCTTCTCCCACGGCTTCGCGATCCACTACAACCAGGTTGTTCCGCGCGCTGACCTCGACGTGATCATGATCGCGCCGAAAGCACCGGGCCACACCGTGCGTTCCGAGTTCGTCAAAGGCGGCGGTATCCCTGACCTGATCGCTATCTATCAGGATGCTTCCGGCAACGCCAAAAACGTTGCACTGTCCTACGCTGCCGGCGTTGGTGGCGGTCGTACCGGTATCATCGAAACCACTTTCAAGGACGAGACCGAAACCGACCTGTTCGGCGAACAAGCCGTTCTGTGCGGTGGTACCGTTGAACTGGTCAAAGCCGGTTTCGAAACCTTGGTTGAAGCTGGCTACGCGCCAGAAATGGCCTACTTCGAATGCCTGCACGAACTGAAACTGATCGTTGACCTCATGTACGAAGGCGGTATCGCCAACATGAACTACTCGATCTCCAACAACGCTGAATACGGCGAGTACGTGACTGGTCCGGAAGTGATCAACGCCGAATCCCGTCAGGCCATGCGCAACGCCCTGAAACGTATTCAGGACGGCGAATACGCCAAGATGTTCATCAGCGAAGGCGCAACCGGCTATCCTTCGATGACCGCCAAGCGTCGTAACAACGCCGCTCACGGTATCGAAATCATCGGCGAGCAACTGCGCTCCATGATGCCGTGGATCGGTGCCAACAAGATCGTCGACAAAGCCAAAAACTAAGTCGCACACTTGTACGGAAAACGCGGCCTAGGCCGCGTTTTTTCGTTTAGGAGGCTGGTTCTGGTATAAAGCTGCATCGTTTGTGGCCGAACCGTCGTCCCAGACACCTGTCGAAACTTTCCACCCCGTTGCAAGGTAATGTCCATGAGCGAACGTCCCGAAGAGCCAAACCAGGCTTCTGACGCCGAAAGCCTGCTGCCCATCGATGAACACGTCGAAGAAGGGCATGACGCTGAAGGCCGTAAAGTCCGGCATCGTGGTATCTATCTTCTGCCGAATCTGTTCACCACTGCGAACCTGTTCGCAGGGTTCTATTCCATCATCAATTCAATGAGTGCCCAGAGTGCCTTGAGTGCAGGTGATGCGATTGGCGCGAGCAAGTATTTTGCGTTTGCCGCGATCGCCATTTTTGTCGCCATGGTGCTCGACGGTCTCGACGGTCGCGTTGCCCGTATGACCAACACCCAGAGTGCCTTCGGTGCCGAGTACGACTCGCTGTCCGATATGGTCGCCTTCGGTGTCGCGCCGGCACTGCTGGCATTTGGCTGGGCCTTGGGCGATATGGGCAAGGTCGGCTGGATGGTCGCCTTTATTTATGTCGCCGGCGCTGCGTTGCGCCTGGCACGTTTCAACACCCAGGTGGGCACCGCCGACAAGCGCTACTTCATCGGCCTGGCCAGTCCGGCTGCGGCGGGTGTGGTTGCGGGTATTGTCTGGGCGTTCAGCGATTACGGCATTCAGGGTTCCAAGATGTCTTTCCTGGTCGCGCTGATGGTTGCGGCCGCCGGCATGCTGATGGTCAGCAACATCAAGTACAACAGCTTCAAGGAGCTGGACCTGAAAGGGCGCGTACCTTTCGTGGCGATCCTGGCCGTGGTGCTGGTGTTTGCCGTCGTGTTCAGTGATCCGCCGCGCATCCTGCTGCTGGTTTTCCTCGCCTATGCAGCGTCTGGCCCGGTTCAATACCTGTTACGTCTTCGTCGGCACAAAAGCGTGTAATTTCCCTCATACTCCGCAGTCTATTGGTGCATCTGTCCTCCAATGCTGCGGAGTTGCCATGCTGATCAAAGTCCCCAAGTCATCCGACTGCCATGAGTCGGATGTCACGCCTGAATCCCTCTATCTATCTCGTCGTAATGTATTGGGCGCCGCCGTTGCCGGCTTGGCTGTGAGCAGCTTGCCGCGTTGGGCCAGTGCTGACGATGCCGCGCGATACGCGGATGTCGAGGCGGGCAACGCGCCATCCTGGTTTGCCGAAAAACTCCCTTCTACCAAGTGGGGCGCGGTCACCGTCAAGGATGAGGCGATCACGCCGTTCAAGGACGCGACCCACTACAACAACTTCTATGAGTTCGGTACCGACAAGGGTGATCCGGCCGCCAACGCCGGTTCTCTGAAAACCGAACCGTGGAGCGTGGTGGTGGACGGGGAGGTGGGTAAGCCGGGGCGATATGCGCTGGAGGACTTCATGAAGCCTTATCAGCTGGAGGAGCGCATCTATCGTCTTCGCTGTGTAGAGGCCTGGTCGATGGTCATTCCATGGATCGGATTTCCCATCTCTGCGTTGCTCAATGTTGTTGAGCCAACCTCCAAGGCAAAATTCATTCGCCTCGAAACGCTGCAGGACCCTAAGACCATGCCAGGGCAGCGCTCTGGTTTTGCCCTGATCGACTGGCCCTATGTAGAAGGGCTGCGTCTGGACGAGGCGATGAATCCGTTGGCGATTCTTGCAGTGGGCATGTACGGGCGTGAGTTGCCTAACCAGAACGGCGCGCCTCTGCGCCTGGTGGTGCCGTGGAAGTACGGCTTCAAGAGCGTCAAATCCATCGTGCGGATCAGTCTGGTCAGCGAGCAACCGAAAACCACCTGGCAAAGCATTGCTGCGGACGAGTACGGCTTCTATGCCAACGTAAATCCGACAGTCGATCATCCGCGCTGGACGCAGGCTCGGGAGCGTCGTTTACCGAGCGGTCTGTTCAAGCCCAATGTGCGTGACACGCAGATGTTCAACGGCTACTCGGACGAAGTTGCTTCTCTATATACAGGGCTCGATCTGCGGAAGAACTACTGATGCGATATCCGTTCTGGCGAGTGAGTGTCTTCATCGCTGCTGCGGTATGGCCGCTGCTCTGGCTCTATCAGGCTTGGGCGGATGTGCTGGGGCCGGATCCGGGCAAGGTGCTGGTTGATCGGTTGGGGTTGGGGACGCTTGTACTGCTGCTTATTACATTGAGTTTCACGCCGTTGCTGAAGCTCACCGGTTGGGCGGGGTGGATTGCTGTCCGACGGCAGCTGGGTTTGTGGTGCTTCGCTTATGTAGTTCTCCATCTGAGTGGCTATATAGCGTTCATTCTTGGCTTTGATTGGTCGCAGCTGGGGGTCGAGTTACGCAAGCGGCCATACATTATTATCGGTGTGCTGGGGTTCCTTTGTTTGCTGGCGTTGGCGATAACCTCCAACCGCTACAGTCAACGTCGGCTGGGGGCTGGCTGGAAGAAACTGCATCGACTGGCTTATGGGGTTCTCGGTCTTGGCTTGCTGCATATGTTGTGGATCGTGCGTGCCGATCTGAAGGAGTGGGCTGTCTATGCCTCTATAGGCGCACTGCTATTGGTGTTGCGGTTACCGCCTGTCGCTCGTCGAATTCCACGTTTAATAGCTAAAAAGACATCTTCTGAAAGAAAAGCATAATTAGGTGTTGACGGCAGATTCTGGAAGTCTATAATTCGCCCCACTTCCGGCGCAGTCGAAACGGAAAACTCCTTGGTAAACAAAGAGTTACGCAGTTTTCGACAGCGAGTTGCTTCAGATCATCGAAGCCCAGAAGGAGTTGAAAGAGCGCTGTTGTTTGGCTCTTTTGGCGATTCGATCTTCTCGGTCGAAAGCGGAGAAAAAGAGGTGTTGACAGCAGCGAGTAACGCTGTAGAATTCGCCTCCCGCTAACGAGAGATCGGAAGCGCAAGTGGTTGAAGTTACAAAGGAAACTTTGAAAGCTTCTGAAAATAACCGCTTGACAGATACAGAGGACGCTGTAGAATGCGCGCCTCGGTTGAGACGAAAGATCTTAACCAACCGCTCTTTAACAACTGAATCAAGCAATTC
>NZ_JAGYFZ010000134.1:0-13970 GCF_019946675.1 Pseudomonas sp. BF-B-15 | reverse complement strand
CCAAAGAGCCAGGTCGGCTTTCAGGCCGCCTCGGCGGCTGTGGCGGTAGTCGCCCCCTCGAGAGGCCGAGTGGAGGTTCTGCGCAGTGGGCAACCCGGCATGGATGCCGGGTTAGCCGCCCCCGGCCATGGATGGCCGATGGCGGCGGGCCCGCGGAGCAGGACCGGAGCGAGGGGACCCTGAGCCTTGGCGAAGGGCCGAACGAAAGGGGCAAGAGCGCTTGGTTACTTGGCGCTTTTCCAAGTAACTCGCCGTAAGGGCGAAACCAATAGCAGCCATTACCGCAGAAACGGATATGTACCCAACCCCAACCCCACCTGATCGCGGTGCAACATGAAATATCCCACGGACGTTACATCGTGATCCTCTTCTAAGCGGCGCCCTTTGCAAGGAAACCCTCGGGTATACTCCCGCGCTTTGTGATGCCCTGCTGGCGTCACGGCTGAAATGTGAAGCGTCATGCAATGCGCACTTACGATTTGTCAGTGCAGCCCGCGTGGTTCTGAACCAGCCTTGCAGGGATGTTTCGGTGATTTTTGGAGTTTTTATGCTCGAACAGGCTCAACGCGTCCTCAAGGACATCTTCGGCTACGACAGTTTCCGTGGCCGTCAGGGTGCAATCATTGAGCGCGTGGCCAGTGGCGGCGACGCCCTGGTGCTGATGCCTACCGGTGGCGGTAAATCCCTGTGCTTCCAGGTGCCGGCGCTGCTGCGCGAAGGGCTGGCGGTGGTGGTGTCGCCGCTGATCGCGCTGATGGACGACCAGGTCGCGACCCTCGAAGAATTGGGCGTCGCTGCCGCTGCGTTGAACTCCACGCTGAGCGCCGAGCAGCAGCGCGATCTCGCCGCGCGAATCAAGCGCGGTGAAGTGAAGATGCTCTACCTCGCGCCGGAACGTCTGGTCCAGCCACGCATGCTGGCCTTCCTGCAAAGCCTTGAAATTGCCCTGTTCGCCATCGACGAAGCCCACTGCGTGTCCCAATGGGGCCACGACTTCCGCCGCGAGTATCTGCAACTGGGCCAGTTGGCGGAACTGTTTCCCAATGTTCCACGCATCGCCCTGACCGCGACGGCGGACAAGCGGACTCGCGAAGAAATCGTCGATCGTTTGCACCTGCAGGATGCCGAGCGCTTCCTCTCCAGTTTCGACCGCCCGAACATTTTTTACCGCATCGTGCCCAAGGAGCAGCCGCGCAAACAGTTGTTGGCGTTCCTCGCGGAGCGGCGCAGCGATGCCGGCATTGTCTACTGCCTGTCGCGCAAGAAAGTCGATGAAGTGGCGGTGTTCCTCAGCGAGCAGGGTTTCCCGGCGCTGCCGTACCACGCCGGCCTGCCCAACGAAACACGAGCGCTGCACCAGAAGCGCTTCCTCAACGAGGAAGGCCTGATCATGGTTGCCACCGTGGCGTTCGGCATGGGCATCGACAAACCCAACGTACGTTTTGTTGCTCACCTCGATTTGCCGAAATCCCTCGAGGCTTACTACCAGGAAACCGGTCGCGGCGGCCGTGATGGTCTGCCGGCGGATGCCTGGATGGCTTACGGCCTGCAAGACGTGGTGATGCTCAAGCAGATGTTGCAGAACTCCGAAGGTGACGAGCGCCACAAGCGTCTGGAGCATCACAAGCTCGACGCCATGCTCTCGCTCTGCGAAGAAACCCGCTGCCGTCGTCAAACCTTGCTGGCCTACTTCGACGAAGACATGCCCGAGCCGTGCGGTCACTGCGACAACTGCGTTGACGGCGTGCAGACCTGGGACGCTACCGAACCGGCCCGTCAGGCGCTCTCGGCGATTTATCGCACCGGCCAGCGTTATGGCGTCGGGCATCTGGTGGATGTGTTGCTGGGCAAGGACAACGAAAAGGTCCGCAGCTTTGGCCATCAGCACCTGTCGGTATACGGTGTCGGCAAGTCGATGGGCGAGAGTGAGTGGCGCTCGCTGTTTCGCCAATTGGTGGCGCGCGGTCTGGCCGACATCGATCTCGAAGGCTATGGCGGCCTGCGCCTGAGTGACACCTGCCGACCGCTGCTCAAGGGTGAAGTGACCCTGGAACTGCGTCGCGACCTCAAGCCGCAAACCACGGCGAAAAGCAGCAAGAGCCAGGCAAGCCAACTGGTTCGCGGCGAAGAACGCGAACAGTGGGAAGCCTTGCGCGTCTTGCGCCGCAAGCTCGCCGAGGAACATGGGGTGCCGCCGTACGTCATCTTCCCCGACTCGACCTTGCTGGAAATGCTCCGCAGCCAGCCGACCTCTCTATCGGAAATGGCCACGGTCAGCGGTGTCGGTGCGCGCAAACTGGAGCGTTACGGCGAGGCCTTCCTCGAAGTCCTCGGCGGTCAGGTCGAGGCACCAAAAGTGGTGGCCGACGTGCGCCACGAATTGATAACGCTCGCGCGGGCCGGCATGACGCCGCTGCAAATCGCCGGTCAGCTGCAATGTTCGGAAAAGAATGTCTACACCATTCTCGCCGAGGCCATTGGCAAGCAGCAGTTGTCGCTGGAACAGGCGCTTGATCTGCCCGAAGACTTGATGGGGGAAGTGCAGGACGCGTTCCTCGACGGCGAGGGTGAGTTGCCGCCGGTGGCGGAGATTGCTGCGCTGTTCGCCGGTCGTGTGCCGGAAGGTGTTTTGTACTGCGTACGTGCCGCACTGCAATCGGAATTCGAGATCTGACGCTCAAATCCTGAAACGGTTGTATTGATGTAACGATTCAGTACAGAGCAAACCTTGCCTCAAGCCAAGGGTCATGCTTAGCTGACTAATAATTAGTTTTTCTCTATTTCAGTCTAACCATGAGTGTTTTATGCCGTTAACCGATCAACACCGCTTTGGCATGCAACTGGCCCAGATGTCGCGCGGCTGGCGTGCCGAACTGGACCGCCGTCTGGCCGGCCTGGGTTTGTCTCAGGCGCGCTGGCTGGTGCTGCTGCACCTCGCGCGTTTTGACGACGCCCCGACCCAACGTGAATTGGCGCAAAGCGTCGGCGTCGAAGGGCCCACCCTGGCACGACTGCTCGACAGCCTGGAAAGCCAGGGCCTGGTTCAGCGCCAGGCAGTACTGGAAGATCGCCGGGCGAAAAAAATCGTCCTCTGTGCGCCGGCCCTTCCCCTGATCGAACAAATTGAAACCATTGCCACTCAACTGCGCCACGAGCTGTTCGACGGCGTCGATGAGGCGGATTTGAAGGTCTGCATGCGAGTCCACGGGCACATACTGGCCAACCTGGAAAAATCTTGAGGCATAAGCAAGCGCCGGCTTTTTGAGATACCCCGTTGAGCAGACTATAAAGAACTACCAGGCAATATCGTGTTCGTAACGGATGTGCGAACACGCACTGGTTGGTTCTGGTTATCTAAGGGATGCTCATGCTCGAGAGTTGGCACGTTGTATTGCGGTGTTGCGCCAGGCTGCTGCTGGCCGGTGGGTTTGTCAGCTACTCGGCATTGGCGCCTGCACTGGGCCTGGGTGAAATCACCCTGCATTCGGCACTCAATCAACCGTTGCGTGCCGACATCGCCCTGGTGGATGCCGCCGGTCTGGAGGAGGGCGAGTTGTCGGTCAGCCTGGCGACGGCAGACGAGTTCAGCCGTGCTGGTGTCGAACGGCTTTTCTTTCTCAATGACCTGAAGTTCACACCGATCCTGCGGGGCAATCGCAGCCTGATCCGGGTGAGCTCCAACAAAGCGGTCAACGAACCCTTCCTGAATTTTCTCGTGCAACTGAATCAGCCGAACGGCCGTGTACTGCGCGAGTACACCGTGCTGATCGATCCTCCGGGAACGCCGGGCATTACTCCGGTCACTGACGAACCCGCCGCCAGTTCACCGAACTCTCCATTCCCGAGCGTTACACCTGCCGTTGCGCCTCCACCCGTGGCGAAGAAAACCGCCCAGGCGAAGGTTGAGCCACCGGCCGCTGTACCGGTGATTGATCCCGTCGCAGAACAGCTGGCTGCCAGCGTGCTGCAAAATCAGCAACTGCAAAAAACCGTCGATGAGTTGAATGCGAAACTGCAGGCTCAAGACGAACAGATCGCCGGCCAGAAAAAACAGATCATCGAATTGCAAACCCGCCTGGCGGAGGTCCAGCAAGCACCGCCGGTCACGCCGCAAGCCGTGGAGCCCGCCCCGGTCGTGGCACAAGAGCCCGAGGCGTTCAACTGGCCGTTGATTATCGGGTTGCTGGTGCTGCTGGGGCTGGTGGTGGGGCTGATTGTTCGTCGGCAACGACAGCAGATTCAGGCATTGCCCGAAGATCTCCCGGTTTTACCGTCGCGGCATGAACCGGTGCTTGATCGACCCGTAGCGCCGGTTGTGAAGGCCGCCCCTGTCCATCACGAGGAGACGCCGTCTGGCGATGTACTGGAGGGTGTGGGCATCTACCTGACGTATGGGCGTTTTTCCGAAGCGGCGGCATTGTTGCGAGAAGCCCTGGTCAAGGAACCACAGCGCACGGATCTGGCGGTGCAACTGCTGGAAGTCCTCGGTAAACAAGGGGATGTGCCAGCCTATGATGCGCAGGAGAGCAGCTTGCGAGGCGCCGGGTTCGATTCCCGGCAACTTCAGGAAATCCGTGCCCGCTACCCGAAGCTGACCAGCGCGGTGCCCGAGGCTGCGACCACCGTTATCACGACACCGGTAAAATCCGAAGCAGCGCCGGGCGATGAGTTCCAGTTGAACCTGGAGGACCTGTCGATGGATTCGAGTTGGGACCTGGTCAGTCCATTCGAAAACCCTAAACCCTCGGACGAATCGCCCAAACCCGAAGAACCGACCCTGGGCGAGCCCGAGCTGGAATGGATCGCCGAGCCGGACTCACAGTCTCTGGACGACGATTTTCTCAACGAGTTCGCCGATGCAGGTCAATCGCTTGAGCTTGAACCGCTGAGACCGGAACCGGTGGAACCGACCAACGCAGGCAAACTGGAACAGGCTCAGACCTGCATCGATGACGGCGATCTGGACAGCGCCATCGAACTGCTGAACGAGTTGCTCAAGGACGGTGATGAGCCACTCAAACAGACTGCGCGGACGTTGTTGGCCGGTATCCGCTGACGCTCTATCATGGCGGTGCCCCTTGGCTCAGGAGTTTCGCCCGTCATGACCGCGCATAAACCGGAAATCGTCATCACTTACTGCACGCAATGCCAATGGCTGCTGCGTGCGGCGTGGTTGGCGCAAGAACTGCTCAGTACCTTTGGCGACGATTTGGGCAAGGTGTCGCTGGTGCCGGGCACCGGTGGCGTGTTTCACATTTTCTGTAACGATGTGCAGATCTGGGAGCGCAAGGCTGACGGCGGTTTTCCGGAGGCCAAGGTACTCAAGCAGCGGGTCCGCGATCAGATTGATCCGGACCGCGACCTGGGCCACAACGACCGCACTCAGTGAGACGCGGCTTCGGCAGCGACTACTTTCTTGCTTGAACCGCCGGAGAGCCTGCTGGACACGACAATCGCGACGATGATCAACGCGCCGCCGATCAGCATGCGCAGCGTCGGGTTTTCATTGAACAGCAACCACGCCATGGTGATGCCGTACACCGGCTCCAGCGCAAACACCACGGCGGCGGTTCGTGCCTTGATCACCGCGAGGCTGGCGACGAACAGACTGTGGGCGACGCCGGTACAGAATATTCCCAGCAGGCCGATCCACAGCCAGTCAATGGTGCGCACTTCGCTCAGTTGCGGTGCCGCCACCGGCAGCAAACACAACGCGACCACTACGTTCTGACACAGCGCAGCCTGTACCGGCGGAATTCTCCCGGAACTGGCGCGGTTGGTCAGCGACAGCAACGCGAACAGCAGGCCAGAACCTACCGCCCACAACAGGCCGGTGGTGGCGCCGCTGGCCAGATCGAAGTCCGGCGTGACCAGCACCAACCCGACACTCACCAGTACCACCAGCAGGATCTCGTTGGCGCGAATTCGCTCGCGGAAGATCAACCCTTCCAGGATCACGGTGAACGCCGGGAAACTGGCGAAACCGAGGGTCGCGATCGCCACGCCCGCCACCTTTACCGCAATGAAGAAACTCACCCAGTGTCCGGCCAGCAACAAACCGCTGAGCAGCAATCGGCGCCAGTCCACGGCGTCGAGTTTTTGCCAGCGGGTGTGGCTGGCGAATCGCGCGAAAAGGGCCAGGGCGAGCACGGCAAAGGCCGCACGACCGAAGACGATAACGGCGGGGGAGGCGGCGGCGAGTTTGCCGAACACACCGGTCAGGCCAAACATCAATGCGCCGATATGCAGTGCGCCCAGGGCGGTACGGGGAGTCATTGCGATCCTTGATAAACATAACCAACAGAGGTGCAGTCTAGAGGGCTGTCGGTATGCCTGTCTGTCGTCAGGCTCGCATCATTTGTCGCCAGCCTCGCGCCGCAATTTTCCGGGAGAGACACCAAACTCCCGCAGCACCGCCGCTGAAAATGCACTTTGAGAGCTGTAGCCGACCCGACTCGCAATCTCGCCGACGGGCAATGCCGAATCGCGCAACATACTCACGGCCATGTGCAAGCGACGGCTGCGGATGTAGTCCATCGGCGTCTGCCCGCATTCAGCGACAAATCGCGCATGCAGCCGAGCGCTGGACAGCCCGGCAATGCGCGCCAGATCGGCCACTTGCAACGGATAGGCCGCGTATTGATCGATGTGCGCATTCAATGCGGCGTACGGCAGACGCCGACCGCCCACCCCTTCGCTTTTGGCGTTGTTGAGGCTGGCCAGCAACAGTACCGCGCCTTGTTGCGCGATCAGCGGGTCGCTGACCTGACTGCCCGCCAGCCAACTGACCAATTGGCTTTGCCCGGCATCCAGCGGCAGGCGCCCTGCGTTGTCGAGCAAGCGGCGGCTGGCATCGGCGTGCTCGCCAAGGGACTGAACCACCCATTGATCGCTCGGCACGTCCAGCACCAGGCAGCGGCTGCCATTGGCGCTGCCGCACGCATGATGGAAGCCGGACGGGACGACCACGAAACTCTGCTGAACCACCTGGCTGCCATGCCCGTCGACTTCGAAATCCAGCGCCCCCGACAACCCGAACACCAGTTGCGCGTGGTCGTGGCTGTGGACGATCAGGTCGTGAGTGTATTGGCGCAGCGTGAGGATCGGTCTCATCGCAGGTCTCCCGATTAAGGCTGCCAGTCTACACCGAGGGCGTTCATGTGCGTTGTCACAGGACTGACTTGTCCCTGTCATGGGCAATTAACCCGACCGGCGCAAGCTTGCGCAAACAATCGCAGAGGGTTGCCCATGACCAGCGCCGAGCTCGCCAAACCCAGTCGTAAGCAACGTGTGCGGACCTTGTGGATTTCCGATGTGCATCTGGGCACCCGGGATTGCCAGGCCGAGCACTTGTCGCAGTTTCTCAAGGGCTACCACGCGGACAAGATCTACCTGGTCGGCGACATCATCGATGGCTGGAAGCTGCGCGGCGGCATGTACTGGCCCCAGGCGCACACCAACGTGATCCGTCGTCTGTTGACCATGAGCAAGCGCGGCACCGAGGTGATTTATGTCACCGGCAACCACGACGAATTCCTGCGCCGTTACTCGAAGCTGATTCTGGGCAACATCCAGTTGGTGGATGAAGCCGTGCACGTGACCGCCGACGGTCGTCATTTGCTGGTGATTCACGGCGACCAGTTTGACGTGATTACCCGCTATCACCGCTGGCTGGCGTTCCTCGGCGACTCGGCTTACGAATTCACCCTGACCCTCAACCGCTGGCTCAACCATTGGCGTGCCCGGTATGGCTACGGTTACTGGTCGCTGTCGGCGTACCTCAAGCACAAAGTGAAAACCGCGGTCAGTTTCATCAGCGACTTCGAAGAAGCCATCGCCCACGAATGCGTCAAACGCGAATTGCACGGCGTGGTGTGCGGGCACATTCACCATGCCGAGATTCGCAAGGTCGGCGAGGTGGATTACCTCAATTGCGGGGATTGGGTGGAGTCGTGTACGGCGCTGATCGAACATTGGGATGGATCGATCGAGTTGTACCGGTTGGCGGATGCCCAGGCACGGGAGGCGGAGTTGAAGGCCATCAAAGTCGCCGAACCCGCGTAGGCAGGTCAGACGCCTTCGCGGGCAAGCCTCGCTCCTACAGGGCCAGCGCAAGCCTGTAGGAGCGAGGCTTGCCCGCGAAGGGGCCAGGCCTGACACCGCAGATCTATCAGGCCGGCGCGTGTTCTTGCATCGCCGCCCTGTAAATCGAGTTCTTCGGATGAGCAAACAACCGCTCCATCATCGGCTCGAAGAAGCTCAGCGGTAACGTTTCATACTCGGGATCAAACGCCGCCGCATCATACTTTGCGCAAAACTCGATGGTCGCCTGATACTGCGGATGCCCGCTGAATTGCTCGCGTAAATGCCGGTCCATCCCCAAGTGATGGAAAAAGTAGTACCCCTGGAAAATCCCGTGTTTCTCCACCATCCACACATTCTCGGCGCTGACAAATGGCTTGAGGATCGCCGCCGCGATGTCCGGGTGGTTGTAGGAGCCCAACGTGTCACCGATGTCGTGAAGCAGGGCGCACACCACGTACTCTTCGTCGCGGCCATCGCGCCAGGCGCGGCTGGCGGTTTGCAGGGAGTGGGTCAGACGATCCACCGGGAACCCGCCAAAATCACCCTCCAGCAGTTTCAGGTGCGCCATGATCCGTTGTGGTAATTGCCTCGCGTAGGCACTGAAGTCGGCGGCGATGATCGCCCAGTCTTCCTGCGTGCCGTCCTGCATGTGGGTGAAGCGGGCATTGGCATTCATCGGCTAGTCTCTCTTTGCTTTTCTATAGCGGCTGCGCCTAGAACGGTACGCGGCCCAGAATCATGTCGCGAAACATCACAAAATCGCCGAGCAGGCTGTAAAACGGATGTTGAAAGGTTGCAGGACGATTCTTTTCAAAGAAGAAATGCCCGACCCAGGCGAAGCTGTATCCCGCCAGCGGAACGGCCAGCAGCATCGACCAGGCACCTTTGCCGATGGTCAGCGCCAGAATGCAAATAACCAGCGTCGTGCCAATAAAGTGCAATCGTCGGCAGGTACTGTTGCTGTGTTCGCTGAGGTAATACGGGTAAAACTCAGCGAAGCTGTTGAAACGTCTGATGTTTTCCACGACTGCGATCTCTGTGGTTATTGTTCTGACTGCAAGTTGTTCTGCGGGTAGCTTATTTGAGTCTAGAGTGATCATTGGCATCAGCCAGTGACAATGGGCGCCACTTTAGTATCCTTCGGAAATTGGCCGTAGCATGCGGCTCATCATGTAAGTAAACGCCATGAGCGAACGAACGACTTCTGCAAGCTGGGCGATGGGGATTGTCAAAGCACTGGAGATGGACGGCCTGGATTGCCGGGTTCTGTTCAAGCAGCTGGGGCTCGACTACGCGTCACTGGACGATCCGGATGCGCGCTTCCCGCAAGATTCCATGACACGTCTGTGGCAGCGCGCGGTCGAGCTGTCCGGTAACCCGGCGATTGGCCTGAACATGGGCAAGGTAGTACGACCGGCGTCATTCCACGTGGCTGGGTACGCCTTGATGTCCAGTCAGACCCTGGCCGAAGGCTTTCAGCGGCTGGTGCGTTATCAGCGGATCATCGCCGAAAGTGCCGACCTGAGTTTCCGTCTGCTGGATGAGGGGTATGCCCTGATTCTGACGGTCCACGGCGACCATCTGCCGCCGACCCGACAAAGTGCCGAAGCCTCGCTGGCCTGCGCGCTGGCGCTGTGCGGCTGGCTGACCGGGCGCACCCTGCAACCGCGCAAGGTGTTGGTGCAGGGCGAACAGCCCGTCGATCTCGAACCGTATAAACAAGCCTTCCATGCGCCGCTGGTGTTCAACGCGCCTTATGACGCGCTGATTTTCGAGCGCGCCGACATGGAAGCACCGCTGCCAACCGCCAACGAGGCCATGGCGCTGCTGCATGACCGCTTTGCCGGGGAATACCTGGCGCGCTTTTCCGAAAGCCGCGTGACCCACAAGGCGCGTCAGGTGTTGTGCCGTTTACTGCCCCAGGGCGAGCCCAAGCGCGATACCGTGGCGCAGACGCTGCACTTGTCGCAACGCACGTTGCAGCGACGCTTGCAGGAAGAGGGCACGAGTTTTCAGACGCTGCTCGATGACACCCGGCGCGAACTGGCCGAGCAGTATTTGGCGCAACCGAGCATGACCCTGCTGGAAATTGCCTACCTGTTGGGGTTCGCCGATCCGAGCAATTTCTTCCGCGCCTTCCGACGCTGGTTCGATGCCACCCCCGGCGAGTACCGGGTGCGGCTGATGGATGCGCCGAACCAGGTCAGTGACGCCAGAACGCCGGAATACACAGAACAAACACCGTAATGATCTCCAGTCGGCCGAGCAGCATGCCGAACGACAGAATCCACTTGGCGGCATCCGGAAGGGTGGCGAAGTTGCCCGCCGGGCCAATGGTTTCGCCCAGCCCCGGGCCGACCCCGGAAACGGTACTGGCGGCGCCGGTCAGCGCGGTCATCCAGTCGACGCCGAGCAGCGACAACAGCAGGGCGATCACACAGATGGTAATGGTGAAGAAGAACGAAAAGGTCAGGATCGAACGCACGATCTCTTCGTCGAGGCGATGGCCGTTGTACTTCTGCTTGATCACCGCGCGCGGGTGAATCAACTGGTTAAGGTTGGCCTTGAGCAGAATGTAGGCGACCTGGAAACGGAAAATCTTGATCCCGCCTGCAGTTGATCCCGAACAACCGCCGACGAACCCCAGATAAAAGAACAGCATCAGCGAGAAATTGCCCCACAGGCTGTAGTCCCCGAGTGCGAAACCGGTGGTGGTCACCACCGACGTCACGTTCAGCGCCACATGCCGTAGCGCGTCCAGCCAATGCAACTGAGTGGTCCACCAGTACCAGGTGGTGAGCACCAGCCACGTCACCAGCAACATGCCGAGCAAACCTTGAACCTGTTCATCCTTGATCAGCGCCTTGCGGTTACCACGCAACGTCGCCACGTACAGGGTGAACGGCAAGCTGCCGAGAATCATGATGACGATCGCCACCCAGTGCACCGCCGGTTGCGTCCATTTGGCCAGTGACTGGTCGGAGGTGGAGAAACCGCCGGTGGAAATCGCCGACATCGCGTGGTTGATCGCATCGAACGGGCTCATCCCGGCCCACCAGAACGCCAGGCTGCCGAAAATGGTGATGCCGACGTAGGCTGCTACGATCAAACGCGCCACCATGTGCGAACGGGGCATGACTTTTTCGGAACGGTCTGACGACTCGGTCTGAAACAGCCGCATGCCACCGATACGCAGCAACGGCAGAATCGCGACGGCCATGCCGATAAAGCCGATGCCACCGATCCAGTGCAGCAACGAGCGCCACATCAGGATGCCGGGGGACATGTCATCGAGGTGGTTGAGTACCGTTGAGCCGGTGGCCGTAATCCCGGACATGCTTTCGAAGAATGAGTCGGTGTAGCTGATGTGCTGGGTCAGCAGGAATGGCAGCGCCGCAAAGATGCACACCACCAGCCAGCTGCTGACGGTCAGCAGGTACATGTCCCGCGGGCGCAAGTGCACGTGCTCGGGGCGGCCGGGGATCACCAGCGCCAGGCCGGCGACAAAGGTGATCATGCTGGCCCAGAGGAACGACGGCAGATCGCCGGTGCGATCGAAAATCAACAGGGTGGCCATGGGCACGACCATGGCGATCGCCAGCGTGATCAGGAAGAGGCCGATGATGAAACCAATGAGACGTAAGGTCGGCAACGCCATGAAGTCCGCTCGGGCTGAAAGTAGGAAGGGCGCCATTCTACCCGTGGGGCAGGGCATGTAAACCGGCATCCCCGTGGCACTTGCAGCTAGAATAGCCGGACATTTTTTTCAGGAGGTGGCCGATGCAGGCTCTCGACGCTTTGCTCAACCGTGTTTCCGTTCCACGACTGATCGACCCGGCCCCTACCGCCGAGCAGCGCGAAGTGCTGTTTAACGCCGCGATGCGTGCGCCGGATCACGGCCACTTGCAGCCTTGGCGCTTCCTGACAGTCGAAGGCGCAGCGCGCGAGCAAATGGGCGAGTTGCTGGCCGAAGCCGCGAAACTGCAGGACGGTGAAGCGTCCGAAGCGGTGCTGGACAAGGCCCGCAATGGTCCGCTGCGCGCACCGTTGGTGGTCGTGGTGATCGCGCGGTTGCAGGATCACGTCAAGTATCCGAAGTCCGAGCAGTTGCTGGCGGCTGGCTGCGCGGCGCACGGGATTCTGCTGGCAGCCTATGCGCAAGGTATTGGCGCGGTCTGGCGCACCGGTGAGCTGGCGTATTCGGCGCATGTGGCCAAAGGGTTGGGGTTGGCTGAAGGGGAAGAGGTGATTGCTTTCCTGTACCTGGGCACGCCGCTGAAAGAACCGCGTGTTGCAGAGAAAGTCGATCTGGCTGAATTCGTCAGCGTCTGGCCTTCAAAACCCTAAGATCAAATGCTTCGCGGGCAAGCCTCGCTCCTACAGGTTTATGTCAGTCACGATGCTGTGGTACGGCACCTAACCCTGTAGGAGCGAGGCTTGCCCGCGAAGCTTTTAGGGTTGGACGACAGCCCCGGGTACTAAAGGTAATTCCAGACTGGCAATGAACCCGCCATCCGGATGATTGGCCAACACCAGACTCCCGCCATGCCGCTCCGCCGCCCGGCGTGCAATGGCCAACCCCAAGCCATGCCCGGCGGCTGTTTGCCCCGGCGCCCGATAAAACGGCTCACCCAACTGGCTCAAATGCTCGGCGTCGACCCCCGGCCCATGGTCACGCACGCTCACCACAATCCGCTCACCCTGACGCACTGCCTGCATTTCAATCGATTGCCCCACCGGGTTGAAGCGCTGGGCGTTGCGCAGCAGGTTGTCCACGGCGCGCTCGATCATTGTCGGCCAGCCTTTGAG
Source organism: Pseudomonas sp. BF-B-15 (assembly GCF_019946675.1). Classification (NCBI taxonomy): domain Bacteria; kingdom Pseudomonadati; phylum Pseudomonadota; class Gammaproteobacteria; order Pseudomonadales; family Pseudomonadaceae; genus Pseudomonas; species Pseudomonas sp. BF-B-15. The sequence goes on along the minus strand of NZ_JAGYFZ010000134.1, from coordinate 1,076 downwards.
ATTCAGTTGTGGTTCCGCGTCGAGGCGAACGTTCTGCTCCGGCGAACCCAGTTGCGCATCCTTTTGCAGCGAGTTGAGCAGCGCATTCAGATCAACGTCTTCTGCGCTGGCGTTGTCGGCATCGACCCGCGCCAGTACCAGGATCTCGCTGATCAGCGCTTCGAGGCGGTCGCACTCGCGGGTCAGGCGCGGCCAGAGTTTTTCCCGTTCTTCTGGGTTGGCCCGTTCGGCCAGTGCCAGCGCTATGCGCAACCGGGCAAGCGGAGAGCGCAATTCGTGGGACACATCGCGCAGCAATTGGCGCTGACTGCCGATCAGGCTTTGCAGCCGTGAGCCCATGCGGTTGAAATCGTTGGCGAGCACGCCGAACTCATCGCGACGGTTGGCCAGTTTCACCAGGCTGTTCTGTTGATAGGTGGTTTGCCCCAGATCATGCACCGCGCCGCGCAAGCGGCTTAGCGGTCGGGTGATGGACAGGGTCACGAACAGGCTGAACAGGGTCAGCACCACGAGCGCGATGCCCAGCGCACTCAGTGGCCAGAGCAGGCTTTCGCGGTGCCATGAGTCCAGCTCCGGGTGCGGAATACGATAAATCAGCAGGTAGGTGTCGCCGGTTTTTTCACTGGTGTACTCGGCGGTCAGACGCCGCCACGGCAGGCGTCGGTCATCGTTGTTCTGCCGTGCTTCGAAGGCGGCCGCGCGACGCGGAAAGGTGCCGCGAACGAGCGGGTCACCGCTTTCGTTGAGCACCTGAACGTCGATGTGATACTGGCGTTTGCGCTGTTCGAGAATGTCCTGGGCGGCTTCTTCGCCCTGGGCTTCGTAGGTTTGCGTCCATTCTTCGGGCAGGGTATTGAGGCCCGGGTGGCGACTGAGAATCCACGCGTCCTGGTTGAGCATGTGCCCGAGCAGAATGGACAACCCTGCCACCAGAGCGATGGCCAGCCAGAAGCTGGCCAGGATACGCCAGAACAATGAGCGCACAGAAAATCCTCAAGCTGACTGAATTCCATGTGGGAGCGAGCCTGCTCGCGATGGCGGTGTGTCAGTCAAAGTAACTTGGTCTGATACACCGC
>NZ_JAGYFZ010000133.1:0-14276 GCF_019946675.1 Pseudomonas sp. BF-B-15 | reverse complement strand
AGGCTTGCCCGCGAAGAACGATAATGCGATGTAACTGTTGTACCGCGTCATCGTTCTTCGCGGGCAAGCCTCGCTCCTACGGGGATTGTATCGTTTCCGGGAACCGTGGCAGGTCTCCGGAGCGGGGTCGGTCAGCGTTTTTCAATACGAAACCCGAACCGCGGAAAGTGCACATGCACCACCCCGCCACGCTCGTCTTCACGGCGCAGAATCAATTCCTCACGCCCGGCAAACAGCAACTCCCCGGCCACCGGATCAACACCGTAATCGGTCGCCGTGATAACCACCTGCTGACCCGCCTCAAACCCGTTCGGCTCTTCGAACTGCTCATCCGGCAAAGCGGCAGGCGTGGCATTACGCGCCACCGCCAGCGCCTCCTCGGATGTCATCTCGCTGAACGCACCATGCCCAAAGCCCAAGACCCGTGCATGCCACGCGGCAACCGCCGGGTACGCATCGACCAGCGGTGCAGTCACCGGTGTCGCTTTCAGGAACCACAGCGAATGAGCCAGGGCGAAGTCGGCAATCGACGGTTCACCAAACAGGAAGTCGCCCTGCTCGCGCTGCAGCTGTTGCTCCAGGCGTGTCATGATCGTCGGCCATTGATGCCGCGCCTGTTCGGCCGACAACTTTGTCGCACTGCCACCGCTGAAAAAACTGGCGCGATCGGCGAGGAACGCCTTGATTGCTTCCGGCGGCAAATGACCGAAACGCACCGCGACCGACGCAGGCTGAAACACCAGGCTTACGGCATGCTGGAACACCACCGAATCCGCCCACGCGGCGAAGCTCGCGGCGATCATTTCCTGACCTTCCGGGAAGAACGCCGGCAAGGCTTTTTCCTGCTCCAGTCGACGGGCGATCAGCGACGTGTCGCAATAAATATCCGCACCAATCTGCAACACCGGCGTCTTGCGATAGCCACCGGTCAAAGCCGTCAGATCGGGTTTTGGCATCACCGGCGAGATCTTCACCGAGCGCCAGGACAGGCCCTTGAAGCCCAGCAGCAGGCGGGCCTTTTCGGCGAAAGGGGACGTCGGGTAATGATGAAGAATCAACTCGGACATGCTCGGCTCCGCCGCACGAATCAGGAATCTGCAGCTTAGCGCGCAATCCGCGAGCAGCCTACAGATCTGCCTGATGGGAACTGATCAATCAGATTGATAAGCCCGCAGCAAAGGTCGCCACCAGACATTCCTTGGCGCTTTTCTTGAGTTTTTTGATCAGCCGTTCCTGGCGCAGCGCTTCGCTTTTGTCGCGGCAGGCTTCGGTGTAGACCAAGGCCACCGCCGGGCTGGAAAGGAAGAACCGCGCGCCTTTGCCGCTCTGGTGAGTGGCGAAGCGGCGGACGGGATCGTCGCTGATCCCGCAGTAGAGCGAACCGTTGGCCGCGCGAACGAGGTAGACGAACCAGGGTTTGCTGACGGGCAGCGTCGGTTCGGCGGCAATGGCGGCGGGTTCGCTCGGCGTGTTCACGTGACGATCATGGCTTGAAAGAAAACAAGCCGCGATCTTATCAGCGACTGGCCTGAAATGCCTTCAGCCCCTTCAAGGCCTGAGCGCGAACGGCGTTTCTCACCAGCGGCGTCCAGCCCAGCAGCAGGCCCTTGAACCCCAGCGCCTGACGCGACCAGGTCCACAGATCAAAACGGTCGTGATGCTCGCAGATCTTGCCGTCGCGAAACACAAAACGCGCCTGAATGTCGTTGACCACGGTATTGCCGGTCTGGCTGAACAGGTACGTCGCCACCCAATGCGCGCCGCCGCTGCGATCATCGCTGCGCACGTTGTCGAAAGTCAGGGAAAAATCCTTGGCCCGGGTGGTGAGCATGCGCCACATGTCGCCCGCGTCGCGCCCGCGCAATTCACCAAATGCCGGATCACTGAACACCACGTCGTCGGTGTAGCAGGCGCTCATGGCCTCGGCATCCAGGCGCTGGAAGGCCTCATAGAATCGGGTGATCAAGGCGTTGTGGGCATCACTCATGGGCAAGCTCCCTGGTTTGAAAACTGGTGTCGTTGGATTGCCTGCACGATAGTCAACTAATGTTCGAAACACTACCGGCATTCGTGGCGGGAATACCCTCAGGTGTGCCGAAGCCTAATGCACCATGCCACTCTCACGGGCATACGCAAACAGGTCCACATCCGTGGAAATGCCCAGCCGCTGCATGGCCATGTTTTTCTGTTTGCTGATGGTCGATACGCTGCGTTTGAAGTAGCCGGCGATTTCACTGACGGTCATTCCGCTGGCGAGCATTCTGACCACCTCGTGCTCTTTTGCCGACAGTGCAGCTCCGCAGACTCCCGGCACAGGCAGAATAAAATCAATGAAAAGGACTTTCACAAATGAATCATTACTTCGCTGTCCTTGCGACAACCTTGCTCATCAGCACCACCCAACACAGCTTCGCGGCGTCCACTGTTGACCTGACCGTCAAAGGCCTCATCACCCCACTCGCCTGCACACCGACGCTGTCCAACAATGGCCTCGTCGACTACGGAAAAATCTCCCGGCAGGACCTCAGCGTCGACAAACGCACGCGACTGCGCGACCAGACCCTCGACCTCAACATTCAGTGCAATGCACCCGCGCGTTTTGCCCTGCTGATGCGCGACAACCGCGACGGCTCGGCAATCGTCAACAGTGAGATTTACTACGGCCTGAACCACGACCACAGCCAAAATAAAATCGGCTTGTATTCACTGAACTTCGATCCGGCCAGCACCGTGGTGGACGACCTGACGCAGGTCTATCGAACCGACTCCACCACGGGCGGCAAGGCCTGGAGTTCGTCGAACAGCCAGGCCATTCCGATTGGCGCCCGAAGTTATCTCGGATTCACCGACATTGCCGGGAGCAGCGCCGGCCCGATTGCCATCCGCACGCTGACCAGCCGGGTGACGGTCGAAACGGTCATCGCGCCCACCTCCGAGCTGGACCTCAGCGCTGAGGTGCAGCTCGACGGTTCGGCAACGCTGGACGTTGTTTACCTGTAGTCAGACCTTTTCGCTGACCACCTGCACGTACAGCGAACGCCCGGCACCGAGGCCGGCAAGGATGGCGCCGAGGCCAATCACAGCGAAGATCCAGCCCACGGCATTCCAGCCGCCGGTCCAGTCGTGCACGATGCCGACCGCGAACGGCCCCATGGACGCCAGGGTGTAACCGAAGCCCTGGGCCATGCTCGACAGGTTGGCCGCCACGTGCGAGTCCCGCGAGCGCAAAACAATCAGGGTCAACGCCAGACTGAACGTTCCGCCCTGCCCCAGGCCGAGCAGGATCGCCCAGCCCCACAGGCCTTCGATGGGTGCATAAAGGCAACCGAACAGACCGCCGAGGGTCAGCGCCATGACGATGACGATCGCCAGGCGCTGATCCTTGCCGCGCGTCGCCAGCCACGGTGCGGCCAGCGAACTGGCGAGTTGAACGATCACCGAACCCGACAGCACCAGGCCGGCCTGGGTTGGCGTCAGGCCGCGACCGATCAGGATCGATGGCAACCAGCCGAACACGATGTACGCCAAGGACGATTGCAGGCCCATGTACAAGGTCACTTGCCAGGCCAACGGGTCACGCAACAGACCGCGTACCCGGTAAGCCACGTTGTGCGCGCCATGTTTCTGACCGACTTGCGGCAACCAGAACATCGCCGCCACCAGCGCAGGAATCACCCAGAAGCCAAGTCCCAACGCCCAGCTTTTGTCGAAGTGTTCGCTCAACGGCACGGTCGCGCCCGCCGCCATCGCCGCGCCCAAACACAGGGCCATGGTGTAGACGCCGGTCATGGTCCCGGCGTGTTTGGCGAAGTCGCGTTTGACGATGCCCGGCAACAAAACGCCGATCACGCCGATGCTCGCGCCGGCCAGCACGCTGCCGCCAAACAGGCCGATTTCACCGAACGAACTGCGCAGAATGATCCCGCCGGCCAATGTCAGAAGGATGCCCAACACCACGCGCTCAGCGCCGAAACGTCGCGCCAGAATCGGCGCCAACGGCGCAAAAAGACCGAGGCACAGCACTGGCAACGTCGTCAGCAAACCGGCCTGCGCCGCCGACAGGCCCAAGCTTTTCGAGACCTCGCTGAGCATCGGCGCCATGCTCGACAGCGCCGGACGCAAGTTCAGCGCGACCAGAATCAGCCCCAGCAACAACAGCCACGGGCGACGCAGGATTGGCTGACTTTGCTGGACCTGTTCGTCATCGGCCTCGGCGTCGATCAGCAGCTCTTCGAGCTCCGCCGTGCGTTTGGCTTCGGTGATCGTGCTGTGGCTGCTGGACATGGCGTTCTCGGTTTCAAGGTTCATTGATCAACTGCCTCGACAAGGCTTTCGCGCGTTCCGGGTCGCGTTGCTCGACGGCATCGAGCAATTCGATATGCAGATCGAACACTTCCTGGCGGCGTGGCGTGACGCTCAAGGTCTGGCGCAGTTGTGCACCAACGACGCTGGAGAAATAGCGATACAACTCGCTGAGGGTGGGGTTGTGCGCGGCGTCTACCAGACGACGGTGAAACACCAGGTCGCAGGCGATGTAGCTGTCGAGATCGCCGTGGTAGTGATCACCGCTGACGTTGAGCGCTTCACGCAAGGCCACGAGGTCTTCGTCGGTCCTGCGCAGCGCGGCAAGGCCGATGGCCTCGACTTCAAGGATGTGCCGGGTTTCCCTGGCCTGCTCAAGCGAGCAGCGCGACAACGCTTTCAGGGTGTCCAGCGGATCGATCACCGCCCGCAGATAGCTGCCGTCGCCCTGGCGGATTTCAATCAAACCGGAAAACGCCAACACGCGCATGGCTTCGCGGACAGTGTTGCGGCTGATGCCCAATTCGGCAGACAGCTCAGGCTCGGTGGGCAGGCGCTGACCGACAGACCAGACGCCTTCGGTGATACGCAGGCGCAACTGGTCCAGAGCCTGATCAACCAGGGAACGTTTAATGAGTGGAGACATGTCTGACATAAGATTCGCCCTTTCATCCAATCATAGGATGAATTTTCTGACATGTTAGTCAGCATCGCCCCACAGGGCAAACGGTTTACACAAACCCTGTAGGAGCCGGCTTGCTGGCGATTCGGTCTGACATCCCACCTGGATGTCACCTGCCCCTCCGCTATCGCCGGCAAGCCGGCTCCTACAATTGCGCGCCCGGCTCGCCATCTCGTGCATCGAGCAAACCCTGTAGGAGCCGGCTTGCTGGCGATTCGGTCTGACATCCAACATGGAAGTCGCCTGACCCTCCGCTATCGCCAGCAAGCCGGCTCCTACAATTCCGCGTGCGGCTCGCCATCTCGCATACGACACAAACCCTGTAGGAGCCGGCTTGCTGGCGATTCGGTCTGGCATCCCACATGGATGTCGCCTGACCCACCGCTATCGCCAGCAAGCCGGCTCCTACAATTGCGCGCCCGGCTCGCCATTTCGCACACGACACACCCCCTGTAGGAGCCGGCTTGCTGGCGATTCGGTCTGACATCCAACATGGATGTCGCCCGAACCACCGCTATCGCCAGCAAGCCGGCTCCTACAATTCCGCGTTCGGCTCGCCATCTCGCACACGACACACCCCCTGTAGGAGCCGGCTTGCTGGCGATTCGGTCTGACATCCCACATGGAAGCCGCCTGACCCACCGCTATCGCCGGCAAGCCGGCTCCTACAATTCCGCGCCCGGCTCGCCATCTCGCACACGATACAACCCCTGTAGGAGCCGGCTTGCCGGCGATTCGGTCTGGCATCCCACATGGATGTCGCCTGACCCACCGCTATCGCCAGCAAGCCGGCTCCTACAATTCCGCGTTCGGCTCGCCATCTCGCACACGACACAAACCCTGTAGGAGCCGGCTTGCTGGCGATTCGGTCTGATATCCAACATGGATGTCACCTGACCCACCGCTATCGCCGGCAAGCCGGCTCCTACAATTCCGCGTCCGGCTCGTTATTTCGCACGCGACACAAACCCTGTAGGAGCCGGCTTGCTGGCGATTCGGTCTGGCATCCCACATGGATGTCGCCCGAACCACCGCTATCGCCAGCAAGCCGGCTCCTACAATTCCGCGTTCGGCTCGCCATCTCGTGCATTGCGCAAACCCTGTAGGAGCCGGCTTGCTGGCGATTCGGTCTGGCATCCCACATGGACGTCGCCTGACCCTCCGCCATCGCCAGCAAGCCGGCTCCTACAGGGATCGTGGTGTGTTTTTTCGGGCAAAAAAAACCCGGAACAGCGTCCGGGTTTTTTTCACTGCCTGGTTTCGATCAATGCAGGATCTGGCTCAGGAACAGTTTGGTGCGTTCGTTCTGCGGATTGTCGAAGAAGTCGTTCGGCGCGGCCTGTTCAACGATTTCGCCCTTGTCCATGAAGATCACGCGGTTGGCCACGGTGCGGGCGAAGCCCATTTCGTGGGTCACGCAGAGCATGGTCATGCCGTCTTCGGCCAGACCGATCATGGTGTCCAGCACCTCTTTCACCATTTCCGGGTCAAGGGCTGAAGTCGGTTCGTCGAACAGCATGATTTTCGGTTTCATGCACAAGGCACGGGCAATCGCCACACGTTGTTGCTGACCGCCGGACAGTTGCCCCGGGAATTTATGCGCCTGCTCCGGAATACGTACGCGCTCCAGGTAATGCATGGCGATTTCTTCGGCCTGGCGCTTGGGCATCTTGCGCACCCACATCGGCGCCAGGGTGCAGTTCTGCAGGATGGTCAGGTGCGGGAACAGGTTGAAGTGCTGGAACACCATGCCGACTTCACGGCGGACCGTTTCGATCTGCTTGAGGTCGTTGGTCAGCTCCACGCCATCGACCACGATGCGGCCCTGCTGGTGTTCTTCCAGACGGTTGAGGCAGCGAATGGTCGTCGACTTACCGGAACCCGACGGGCCGCACAGGACGATACGCTCGCCTTGCTTGACGTTCAGGTTGATGTCTTTCAACACGTGGAACTGGCCATACCACTTGTTCACGCCCTGCATCTGAATAATGCCTTCAGGGCTCACAGGCTTTTTGATTGCTTCGCTCATTACAGAACTCCTAACGCTTGTGGCCAGTGTCGAGCTTGCGTTCCAGATGCATGGAATAGCGCGACATACCAAAACAGAAAATCCAGAACACCAGGGCCGCGAACACATAGCCTTCAGTGGCCATGCCCAACCATTTCGGGTCGGCGGCGGCTTGTTTGACGCTGTTGAGCAAGTCGAACAGGCCGATGATGATCACCAGGCTCGTGTCCTTGAACAGCGCAATGAAGGTGTTGACGATGCCAGGGATTACCAGCTTCAGGGCTTGCGGCAAAATCACCAGGCCCATGCTGCGCCAGTAACCGAGGCCCATCGCCGCAGCCGCTTCGTACTGACCTTTTGGAATCGCTTGCAGACCGCCGCGCACCACTTCAGCCACATAGGCCGACTGGAACAGGATCACGCCGATCAGCGCCCGCAGCAGTTTGTCGAAGTTCATGCCTTCAGGCAGGAACAGCGGCAGCATCACCGAGGACATGAACAGCACCGTGATCAACGGCACGCCGCGCCAGAATTCAATGAAGGTCACGCAGACCACACGAATCGCCGGCATGTTCGAACGACGGCCCAGCGCCAGCACAATGCCCAGCGGCAACGCACCGGCAATACCGACAGTGGCGATCACCAGGGTCAGCATCAGGCCGCCCCATTGGCTGGTCGCCACTTGGGTCAGACCGAAAACGCCACCATGCAACAGGCACCAGGCAATGATCGGGTACAGCACCAGGAAGCTCAGGCCATACACGGCTTTACGGTGAAAGCGCGAGATGAACAATGGCGCCACGCCGATCACCGCCAGCCACACGGTCAGGTCCACGCGCCAGCGCAGGTCCATCGGGTAGTAGCCGTACATGAACTGGCCAAAACGCTGCTGAATGAACACCCAGCAGGCGCCTTCCTTGGTGCAGTCGGCGCGGGTGGTGCCGACCCAGTTGGCGTCGATGATTGCCCATTCCAGGATCGGCGGGACAATCAGGTAAATCAGATAGAACGCAAACAGGGTCAGCAGGGTGTTGAGCCAGCTGGAGAACATGTTTGCGCGCATCCATGCGACCACACCGATGCTACTGCTCGGTGGAGGCATGTCAGGCTTGAAAGTATGAGTACTCATGCGCTTTTCCTTACCGCTCGATCAGCGCAATGCGCTTGTTGTACCAGTTCATCAGCAGGGAAATGCTGATACTGATCGCCAGGTACACGCTCATGGTGATGGCAATTACCTCGATCGCCTGCCCGGTCTGGTTCAGCACCGTACCGGCAAACAACGAGACCATCTCCGGATAACCGATACCGGCCGCCAGCGAAGAGTTTTTCGCCAGGTTCAGGTATTGGCTGGTCAGCGGCGGAATGATCACGCGCAGGGCTTGCGGGATGATCACTTTGCGCAGGGTCGGACCGTTACGCAGACCCAGCGAGTGCGCCGCTTCGGTCTGGCCGTGGCTGACCGACTTGATGCCCGAACGCACGATCTCGGCGATGAACGCCGCGGTGTACACGGTCAGGGCCAGGGTCAGTGCCAGCAGTTCCGGGATCAGCACCCAGCCACCGACAAAGTTGAAGCCTTGCAGCTTGGGCATTTCCCAGTGCACGGGTGCACCGAAGATCAACGCGCACAGCGCCGGGATCGCAAAGAACAGCGCCAGGCCAACCCAGAACTTGTGGAACGGCACACCGGTCGCTTCGAAGCGTTTGGTGGCCCAGCGGCTCATCAGCACGATCGCGACAATGGCCACGACGATGCTGATCACAAACGGCCAGAAACCGTCCGCCATCAACGCTGCCGGCATGTTCAGGCCGCGGCTGCTGACGAAGAAGGTGTCGCCGAAGTTATGGCTGTTGCGTGGCCCCGGCATGGTCAGGAACACCGCGAAGTACCAGAACAGGATTTGCAGCAGCGGCGGAATGTTGCGGAAGACTTCCACATAAACAGTCGCCAGCTTGCTGATGATCCAGTTCTTCGACAGCCGTGACACGCCGACGATGAACCCGAGGATTGTCGCCAGGATCACGCCGATGAAAGTCACCAGCAGCGTGTTGAGCAGGCCGATGACAAACACCCGGGCATAACTGTCCGATTCGGTGTAGTCGATCAAGTGTTGAGCGATGCCGAAACCGGCACTGCGCTCCAGAAAGTCGAAACCGGAGGTAATGCCCCGGTGTTGAAGGTTGGTCTGCGTGTTGTCGAACAGGTACCAGCCCATCGAGACCACCGCCACAATGGTGATGATCTGAAATAGCCACGCACGCACTTTGGGATCGCTGAGGCTGAGCCTCTGCTTTGGTGCGCCGATTGAATTTTGCATGAAGTGCCCCGGATGTAATGGAACAGAACATCACCCGGTGGTTGGCCCACCGGGTGATAGAACCATCAGCGCACTGGTGGTGCGTATTGAATGCCGCCGTTGTTCCACAGAGCGTTCAGCCCGCGGTCGATGGCCAGCGGAGTGTCCTTGCCGAGGTTTTTCTCGAACACTTCACCATAGTTACCGACTTGCTTGACGATCTGCACGACCCAGTCTTTCTTCACTTTCAGGTCTTTGCCGTATTCACCGTCGGTACCCAGCAGACGAGCGACGTCCGGGTTCTTGGTGCCTTTGGCTTCAGCTTCGACGTTTTTCGAAGTGATGCCGGCTTCTTCAGCGTTGAGCATGGCGTAGCCAGTCCAGCGCACGATCGCCAGCCACTCGTCGTCGCCATTACGTACGACCGGGCCCAGAGGCTCCTTGGAGATGGTTTCCGGCAGAACGGTGTAGTCGTTCGGGGTCGCCAGCTTGCTGCGTTGTGCGTAGAGCTGGGATTTGTCGGAGGTCAGCACGTCGCAACGACCGGATTCCAGCGACTTGGCGCTTTCATCGGAGGTGTCGAAAGTGATTGGGGTGTATTTCAGACCGTTGCCACGGAAGTAGTCGGAAACGTTCAGCTCGGTGGTGGTACCGGCTTGAATGCAGATGGTGGCGCCGTCGAGCTCTTTGGCGCTTTTCACGCCCAGCGTCTTGCTGTTTACCAGGAAGCCGATGCCGTCGTAGTAAGTGATGAAACCAGGGAATTTCAGACCCATGCCCGAATCACGGGAGCTGGTCATGGTGGTGTTGCGCGACAGGATGTCGATTTCGCCAGACTGCAGCGCGGTGAAGCGCTCCTTGGCGTTCAACTGACTGAACTTGACCTTGGTCGCGTCGCCGAAGACGGCAGCGGCCACAGCGCGGCAGTAGTCAGCATCGATACCGACGATCTTGCCATTGGCGTCCGGAACCGAGAAACCAGGCAGGCCATCGCTGACGCCGCACTGTACGAAACCTTTCTTCTGCACTGCATCCAGGGTTGCACCCGCCTGAGCGAACCCGCTGACACCGAGTACTGCGGCTGCAGACACGATAGCCAGGGTGGATTTCAACATCTTCATTCAAACCTCCAGTTTTGCTCTTGTTGTGTCGGAGCTTGAGTCCAGTCGCACCCTTATGAGGCGTAGTTGACCCGTGTTGGTTTTTTTTGGGGTCAACCGACGTAGGACCTGCGCTATGAGTCTAGTAGGAGAAAATCCAAATCATGGACCACTCACTTCTCACCAATCGGCCGAACGGGCTGTAGCCCTTTCACGTTCGCGAAGCCCGTAGCGGCCACTGGCGAACATCCATCACCGGATTTTTTGCTATCCCACCACGAACAATGGCCTGATAGTGTTACCGACAGGCGTGGGATTTTTCGTACAGGCTTCCTATAGCAAAGCCCGTACCAGACCGCTCGCCAAAGCGTTTAAGGGACAGGTCAATAGCAAAACTTGTAGCCTTGCGACATCTTCTTAACGGATCAACCAGACGCGCACTCATCTCTCGCACTCAATGAGAGCGCACGCACACAATTGGAGCAGCCATGACCGAGCCCTTGATTCTTGAACCCGTCAAGCCCGCAGACGCCTGCGTTATCTGGCTGCACGGGCTGGGCGCCGACCGTTACGACTTCCTGCCGGTGGCCGAAGCGTTACAGGAAACCCTGCTGAGCACTCGCTTCGTTCTCCCTCAGGCACCGACCTGCGCCGTCACCATCAATGGTGGCTACGAGATGCCGAGCTGGTACGACATATTGGCCATGAGCCCTGCACGCGCGATCAACCGCGAGCAGCTGGAAGCGTCATCAGACCGGATCATCAAATTGATCGAAGTGCAGCGAGCCGGCGGAATAGACGCTTCGCGAATTTTCCTGGCAGGTTTTTCCCAGGGCGGCGCCGTGGTGTTCCACACCGCATTTCTGAAATGGCAGGGGCCGCTGGGTGGCGTACTTGCCCTCTCTACTTATGCACCGACGTTCAGCGAAGGACTGGAGCTTTCGGCCAGCCAACAGCGGATTCCGGTGTTGTCGTTGCACGGGCAGTACGATGACGTGGTGCAAAACTCGATGGGACGGACCGCCTACGAGTATTTAAAGCAGCATGGTGTCACCGTGACATGGCAGGAATACCCAATGGGTCACGAAGTGTTACCCGAAGAGATTCGCGACATCGGCACCTGGCTCGGCGAGCGCTTGCGTTAACGGCTGAGCTGAAAAACAGCCCATTGATCCATCCCCCTACGCCGCGCCCGATTCTTGCATTACACTGGCCGCCGTATATTCCTTAACCAATTGATGAGATGACCGTGCTCAAAGCACTCAAGAAAATGTTCGGTAAAAGCGAGACTGAGCAGCTCGCGCCAGTCTCCAGCGCTCCGTCTCACAGTCCCAGCCACCGCACCGACGGTAATCAGCCTGGCCGGACCGCCCCCGTAGCGGCACCGAAACAAGAGCCTGTGGCGACACCGGCCGTCCAGCCTGTTGAAGCGGCGGCTGCCGAGCAACCACACAGCGAAGCGCCGAAGCCCGCCAAACCGCGTCGTGAACCCAAGCCAAAAGCGCCGGTCATCCCCTGGAAACTCGAAGACTTCGTCGTCGAACCCCAGGAAGGCAAAACCCGATTCCACGATTTCAAACTTGCCCCGGAACTGATGCACGCCATCCAGGACCTCGGCTTCCCGTATTGCACGCCGATCCAGGCTCAGGTGCTGGGCTTCACCCTCGCGGGCAAAGACGCCATCGGTCGCGCCCAGACCGGCACCGGCAAAACCGCGGCGTTCCTGATTTCGATCATCACCCAGCTGCTGCAAACCCCGCCGCCGAAAGAGCGCTACATGGGTGAGCCACGGGCGCTGATCATCGCGCCGACCCGTGAACTGGTGGTGCAGATCGCCAAGGACGCCGCCGACCTGACCAAGTACACCGGCCTCAACGTCATGACGTTTGTCGGCGGCATGGACTTCGACAAGCAGCTCAAGCACCTCGAAGCGCGTCATTGCGACATCCTCGTCGCCACCCCGGGCCGCCTGCTCGACTTCAACCAGCGCGGCGACGTGCACTTGGACATGGTCGAAGTGATGGTCCTGGACGAAGCCGACCGCATGCTCGACATGGGCTTCATCCCGCAAGTGCGTCAGATCATTCGCCAGACGCCGCCGAAGAACGAGCGCCAGACGTTGCTGTTCTCCGCAACCTTCACCGATGACGTGATGAACCTCGCCAAGCAATGGACCACCGACCCGTCGATCGTCGAGATCGAAGCGCAGAACGTGGCCAGCGAAAACGTCGAGCAGCACATCTACGCGGTGGCCGGTGCCGACAAATACAAACTGCTCTACAACCTGGTCAACGACAACGGCTGGGAGCGGGTGATGGTCTTCGCCAACCGCAAGGATGAAGTACGACGCATCGAAGAACGCCTGGTGCGTGACGGCGTCAACGCCGCGCAATTGTCTGGCGACGTGCCGCAGCACAAGCGCATCAAGACCCTGGAAGGATTCCGCGAAGGCAAGATCCGCGTGTTGGTAGCCACCGACGTAGCCGGTCGCGGCATTCACATCGACGGCATCAGCCACGTGATCAACTTCACCCTGCCGGAAGTCCCGGACGACTACGTGCACCGTATCGGTCGTACCGGCCGTGCCGGCGCCGATGGCGTGTCCATCAGTTTTGCCGGTGAAGACGACTCCTACCAGCTACCGTCCATCGAGGCGCTGCTGGGTCGCAAAATCAGCTGCGAAACGCCACCGACGCATCTATTGCGGGCGGTTGAGCGCAAGCGCCCGTAACAACGGGTCGCAATAAAAGAAGCGCAGCCGGCAACGGACTGCGCTTTTTTTTCGTTCGTCGTTTTTTTTCAACAGGAGCTTGCCCGGCAGAACTAAAAGTCCATAATGGACAAATTAGTTTACTTGCCATTCCCGGAGCCGACCATGTCCAGCACGCCCTATGTGATCACCCAACCCCAGGCCCGCGAACTGCTGGCACAGGTCGACGTTCCGCAGATCCTGCGCAAGCTGTTCCGCGACCTGGCAGCCGGGCAAGCGGTACAACCGGCGCAACAACTGGTGGAATTTCCCAAGGGCGCCGGCGATTTCATCAACTACCTGGGCGTGCTGGCCGAAGACGGGGTGTACGGAGTCAAGACCTCGCCTTACATCGTCCGCGAACAAGGCCCATTGGTGACCGCATGGACGTTGCTGATGTCGATGCAGACCGGCGAGCCGCTGCTGTTGTGCGACGCCGGCGAACTGACCACCGCGCGCACCGCCGCGACAACCGCCGTTGCTGTCGACGCCCTGGCTCCGTTGAATGCGCAACGCCTGGCAATCATCGGCAGCGGCAAAGTTGCGCTGGCACACCTGCATTACGTCAAAGGCCTGCGCGACTGGCAGAGCATCAACCTCTACTCGCCGGGCTTGAGCGAACTGGGTGCTGAAGCGCTGGCGCAACTCAGAGCTCTCGACCCACGGCTGAACCTCGTCGATACACGCGAAGTCGCGGTTCAGGACGCCGACGTGATCATGCTGTGCACGTCGTCCGCCGGCCCGGTGATCGACCCTTCCAGCCTGACCAAACCGGCGTTGATCACGTCCATCAGCACCAACGCACCGCGTGCCCATGAAGTGCCGCCGCAGAGCCTCAATGACATGCAGGTGTTCTGCGACTATCGTCTGACCACGCCGGGCTCGGCGGGTGAAATGCTGATTGCCGGCGAACAGCACGGCTGGGACGCAAGCGCCATCGTCGGCGACCTGCCGGGCTTGATCAGCGAAAAAGTCCAGCGCCCCGGCTATGACCGTCACGTGTTCTTCCGCTCCATCGGCCTGGGCCTGGAAGACATCGCACTGGCCAATGCCATCTACCGCCTGAAACCCTGACACCACCCCCTGTAGGAGCGAGGCTTGCCCGCGAAGGCGGTGTGTCATTAAACATATATTG